>JBKJRK010000609.1:0-11631 GCA_046593135.1 Tepidisphaeraceae bacterium
CGCCCGGCACTAACCGGCGTCGGCCAGGACTTCCAGCCGCGTAAAACGGTAGGAAGTCCTGGCCGACGCCGGTTAGAGCCGGGCGCTGCATGGGCGCGACGACCCACCCGGCGACGAGCAGTGCCGCGACATATGCCGCCACCGCACACCCGCCGACCCAAAGACGCGCGCGGAGACTCTTTTGTAACAGGACGATTGGAACGCTATCGGCAGGTCGGAGCGAAAGACTTCCACGGCGAACTGTTATCGGACGAAAGTGGTAGGGGCGAACCTTGTGTTCGCCCTATCTTCCGACGCGGAGAACGAAGGGCGAACACAAGGTTCCCCCCTACGAAGGCGTTCCATGTGATTGATCGGCCCGTTCATCGAGCCGCCGAATCGCGTTGAGCGTCTCACGAATTTGCCGGCGGCGTTCGCGCTGTACGACGCCGTTGTCGGCCGAGCCGGTCAAGCGGAACAGGTTTGTTGCTATGCCGATCAATCGATCCCGCTCGGCCTGCACGCCGCCGCCGGATCGAAGCGCGTCCGTTTTTTCCGAAAACCCCGGCGGCAGGCCATCCGTCTCCGGTTCTCCTGCGCCCCCGATGAGGTCGAGCAAATACCCGCCTCGCGCGGCCGGGTCAGCAAGTGTGCGGCGGCCGGTGGCGAGCTTCGCTAACGCCTGACCGGCCTTGGCCGGATCGGTGCTCGTTAACGACTCGGCGTGCTTCTTCAACTCCGCGTAGCGTTGGTCAAGTATCGCCATATCGACGTTGAACTTTCGCTCCAGCCCAAACAGGGCAAAGAGGGCGGGCGTTGTAAGGAGGTCGTCGAGGGTGGGCATGGGAACACTCGATCGTTGATTCATGGGACACTCGATCGTTGATTGTTGAATGTGAACGGTTGAATGTGGAATGCCAAAAACGCGTCTCGCGCGCTTTCAACCATCAACAATCAACCCTGGATCAATCTCCTTGTGAACCGGAATTATACCGCGGACATCGCCCGGAGTCGCCGAACGACGCCGGCGGTCTTTTCGACGGCGTAATCGATTTGTTGCTCGGTGGTGAACCGTCCGACGCTGAAGCGGATCGCGCTGTAGGCGAGTTCGTCGGGTATGCCCATCGCGTGTAGGACGTAGCTCGGCTCGGCACTCCCGCTGGTACAAGCCGACCCGGAACTGACGGCGACGTCGTCGAGGCCGCGGAGCAGCGAGGAGCCGTCGACGTTTTCGAACGACAGGTTCGTCACGAACGGCAGGCGGCCGGCTGGGTCGCCGTTGATTTGGACGCCGGGGACCTCGTGTCGGATGCCGCTTTCCAGCCGGTCGCGGAGGGCCTGGAGCCGGCGGGATTCTTCGCCCATTTCGCGGGCGAGGATTTCACACGCCGTGCCGAGGGCGACGATGCCCGGGACATTGAGTGTCCCCGAGCGGAAGCCCCGCTCGTGTCCGCCGCCGTCGAACAGGGGGGTGACGCGCACGCGCGGGTTCTTCCGGCGGACGAACAAAGCTCCAGCCCCCTTGGCGCCGTAGATCTTGTGGCCGGTGAGGCTGAGCAGGTCGACGAAGTCGGCGTGAACGTCTACCGGGATCTTCCCGACAGCCTGCGTGGCGTCGGTGTGGAACAGCACGCCGTGCTTTCGACACAGTTGGCCGATCTGCCGAATCGGTTGAACCGTCCCGGTTTCGTTGTTCGCCCCCATAATGCTGACGAGCACCGTGTCCGGACGGATCGCTTCGGAAACCTGGTCCGGCGAAACGCGTCCGAGTTGATCGACGCCGAGGCGAGTGATCTCCCACCCGTCGCGCTGGAGCCGGCTGGCGGCTTCGAGGACCGATTTGTGCTCGGTAATTTGCGTGATGACGTGCCGACCCTTGTCCTTGTACGCGTCGGCGACGCCTTTGAGGGCAAGGTTGTTCGATTCGGTTGCGCCGGCGGTGAAGACGATCTCCGGCGCACCGGTGTCGTTATCCGTCTGGGCGCCGAGCAAAAGGGCCACCTGATTCCGCGCGTGGTTGGCGGCGTGCGCCGCATCCCAGCCTAATGCGTGGGCCTTGCTGGAGGGGTTGCCGTAGATTTCGGTGAAGTACGGGCGCATCGCCTCGAACACGCGCGGGTCCATCGGCGTGGTGGCGCTGTGGTCGAGGTAGATGGGCAACTGCGGAGCCATCAAAGCTTCATCGGCATTATATCCTGTGAAACCGATAGGCCGGCGGCCCGTAATTCATACAATCGCCGACCATGGCGGAACAGTACGACGCGATCGTCATCGGCTCGGGGCCTAACGGCATGGCCGCGGCGATCACGCTGGCGCGGGCGGGCAAGTCGGTGCTCGTGCGCGAGAGCGCCGCAACCGTTGGCGGGTCGTGCCGCTCGGCGGAGCTGACGTTACCGGGATTTGTTCACGACGTCTGTTCCACGGTACAGGCGCTAACCGTCGCGTCGCCGTTCATGCGGAGCTTGCCGTTACGCGAGCACGGGTTGGAGCTAATCCACCCACTCGCGCCTTACGCGCAGCCCATGGACGACGGGACGGCTGCCATCGCCGAGCGGTCGATTGACGACACCGCCGCGACGCTGGACGTTGACGCCGAAGCGTACCGACGGCTGATGGATCCATTTTTGCGCGACTGGGAAAAATTGCTCCCGGCGCTGCTCGCGCCGCCGAGTCCGTTTTCGCGGCATCCGGTGGCGATGGTGAAGTTCGGGATGAGGGCGCTGCGGTCGGCGCGATCGATCGTCGAGAGCTGCTTCAAGGGCGAGCACGCCAAGGCGCTATTCGGTGGAGCCGCGGCGCACGCGATCTTACCGCTCGAATGGGCGGGGACGGCGGCGTACGGGCTGGTGCTGGGCACCAGCGCCCACGCCGGGGGGTGGCCGGTCGCGAAAGGGGGGTCGCAGAAGCTGTCTGACGCGCTGGCCGGGTACTTCCAATCGTTGGGTGGGAAGATCGAGACGGGCGCACCTGTTGCAAGCCTCGATGAACTTCCGCCAACTCGCGCGATTCTGTGCGACGTCACGCCCCGACAGCTCATTCGGCTCGCGGGTGATCGTTTGCCGGCGGGCTATGTCAGCCGGCTGGAGCGGTTTCAATACGGCCCCGGCGCGCACAAAGTGGATTGGGCGCTGTCCGGCCCGATTCCCTGGAAAAACGCCGCCGTCGCGCGGGCGGGGACGGTTCACCTCGGCGGCACGTTCGACGAACTCGCCGCCGCCGAGCGCGCGCCGTGGGAAGGCCGGCACGCGGAAAAGCCGTATGTGCTGCTCGTTCAGGCGAGTCTGTTTGACGATTCCCGCGCCCCCACCGGCAAGCACACGGCGTGGGCCTACTGTCACGTTCCCAACGGCTCCACGCTCGACGCGACGGATCGCATCGAAGCCCAGGTCGAACGTTTCGCACCGGGTTTTCGCGATCTCATCCTGGCCAAGAGCGTGATGAGCACCGCCGACCTCGAACGCCATAATCCCAATCTCGTCGGCGGCGACATCACCGGCGGCGCGCAGGTCCTGCGGCAGGTGCTGGCCCGCCCGGTGTTCTCGATCAATCCATACCGAACGCCGGCGAAAGGAATTTACCTTTGCTCGGCATCGACCCCGCCCGGCGGCGGCGTCCACGGCATGTGCGGGTATCACGCGGCGAGGACGGCGCTGCGCGATCTGTTCTGAACTCTCTTTGCTGTCCTGACGAGTGCTCACCCGTCCTACCCCAGGGGAGGATCAAGTTTCGCTTATTTGGCGTGCGCAGCGAAGTGCTGGTCAGCAATCTGCGGGGCCGGCATATCGCGTCGGGCGGATAAAGCGTGCGAGGAGTTCGGAGCGCGTGCAGACGTTGTAGCGGCGGTAGAGGTTTTTCACGTAGACGTGAACGGTGTGCCGGCTGATGCCGAGGTGAAGGGCGATCTGTTTCTCGCCGTCGCCGGCGAGGAAGGCCGTGCAAGGTTTGGCGGAGCCGCGGAGAAAAGTCTTATCCGATCGGCGGGGCTTGGCCGACTTGGTCGCCCATCAACTTGCAGAAATCGGCGACGAGTTGGCGCTTGCGTTCGACCTGCGCGTCGGCGGGTTGAAGTCTTCAGCACGACAGTCATCGTCGCCATGTTTCCCAAGCGGGAGCCGTTAGTGGCCATCGGAGTATTCCTCGCTGACGTGAGACACGCGCGCCACTATGCTAGTCAGGTGAACTGCACAGTCTCGGTGGACTTTGCGGAATATACCGTCGCCGGTCAGGCACACAACGTTCAATAACTGCGCGGCGACTCCGTTTTTGACTTCGCACGTTGGACGTATGCCGCGCAGTGGGCACGTCCGATAGCTCGAATGTTTTGAACCCAGACGCAATTTGACCCCGGTATTTGCGAAGTGATACGCTGCGTCTCCGCCGGACGGGGGTTTTGCGGTCGTCGATGCTGCGGCTTGGCGCCGCGACTTTCCGATACGCTGTCGGAAGGTATCAAAGGAAGAACCATGCTGATTCGGCTTATTACTCTGGCGTGCGTGCTTTCGCTGGTGGCGGCGGTTGGCGCCGCGCAGGCGGCGCCGGTCGTGTTTCCCAGCGCCGAAGGCGGGACCGGGAACAGCTACGAGCTTATTCTGGACGGCGAAATTTCATATCTCGCCGCCCGCGGCGCCGCGTCGGCGGCTGGCGGGCACCTCGTGTCCCTCACCTCGCCTGCCGAGCAGGCATTCATCGAAGGGTTGCTCGGAAGTGACGACGCGCCTACAGGGAGCTACTGGATCGGTCTCGAACAGCGGCTGGATAGTTTCGTCTGGTCTACCGGTGAAGCGATCGACTACACGAACTTCGCCCCCGCAGAACCGAACAACTTCGGCGGCAAGGAAGACGTCGGCCAGATTTATTGGTCGCGCGACCTCGCCGACGACCTCGTCTCACGCCGGGGGCGGTGGAACGACGCGCCGGTCGACGGATATCCGAACGACGACAACTCGAATTTCCCGACGATGGATTTGAACCGCGGCGGGTACATCGTCGAACGGGAAGCGCAAGAGCCGCCGCCGGTCGCCATTCCCTTGCCGCCTGCGGTTTTTGCGGCGCCCTTGACCGCGTTGTTGGCAGGGTGGACTTTCCGCCGTTCCCGCCGATCGGCAAGCGAATGAAAAACATGCAAGGAAAAATGAAAAACCGGTTATTGAGGCGAGTCATTCATTAACTGGTTGTTCATTGCATGTTTTTCATTTTTCATTCCGCCTTTGAACCTCTCAAAACCCTTTCTGCGCGATCTCGACTGCCTTCAACATCGCCTTCGCTTTGCTCATCGTCTCCTCGTACTCGCTCGCCGGCACGGAATCCGCGACGACGCCGGCGCCGGCTTGAACGTCGAACGTCCCGTTTTTCCAGACGATCGTGCGAAGGGCGATGCAGGTGTCCATGTTGCCGGCGAAATCCAGATACCCGACCGCGCCGCCGTACGGGCCCCGGCGGGTGGGCTCGAGCTCGTCGATGATCTGCATGGCGCGAATCTTCGGCGCGCCGCTTACGGTGCCGACGGGAAGCGACACGCGCAAGGCGTCGAACGCTGTCATGCCCCCGGCGAGCACGCCGGTGACGTTGGTCGTAATGTGCATCACGTGGCTGTAGCGTTCGACGCTCATCACCTCGTCCACGTGAACCGACCCGACGCGCGACACCCTGCCGACGTCGTTGCGGTGCAGGTCGACGAGCATGATGTGCTCGGCCCGCTCCTTCGGGTCGGCCAGCAGTTCCGCTTCGAGCGCCTTGTCCTCGAACGGCGTCGCCCCGCGGCGGCGCGGGCCGGCGAGCGGGCGGCTCGTGACCTTGCCGTTCTCAACCCGGCACAGGATTTCCGGGCTGGAGCCGATCAGCGAACACTGCGGCGTTTTTAAATAAAACATGAACGGCGACGGGTTGATGATCCGCAGCGCGCGGTAGACGTCGAACGGGTCGGCGGCGCTCGGCACGCGCAGCCGCTGGCTTGGAACGAACTGGAAGATGTCCCCGGCCTTGATGTATTCCTGGCCCTTCACGACGGCGGCCTCGAAGGCGTCACGGGTGAAGTTGCTTTCAAACTTCAGTGATAGGGGCGCGGTCGGGTCGATTTCGCCGAGCTTGCTGGTGGGGGGTTGCTGGAGGCGCTGGACGATTTCGTCGGCCCGCCGGCAGGCGTCGCGGTACGCCGCGTCGGCGTCGCCCTCGTGGGCGGCGAGGTCGGCGTTGGCCACGACTTTGATCGTCTTATCCACGTGGTCGAAGATGACCAGCTCGTTGTACAGCCCGAACAGCACGTCGGGCAGCCGGCGGTCGTCCTTCGGCGGGTGGGGGAGTTGGTCGCCTTCGTAATACCGAATCGTGTCGTAGCCCGCGTAACCGACCAAGCCGCCCGTGAACGCGGGGAGCTGGCCGGAGTGGTGATACTTACGCGCGGGGAAGAGTTTCTGGAGGTCGGCGAGCGGGTCGGTCGTGTCGAAGCTGGCGGACCGGTTGGTTCGCGCGCGGTGTGTAACCGGTTCTTCGATCACAGCTTTTCCGCCTGTCGCCTGATACACCAGCGACGGCCCGGCCGCGATGAAACTATACCGGCCGATTTTTTCCCCGCCGATCACGCTTTCCAGCAAAAACGCGTGCGGCTCTCTCCCCAGCACCTCAAACGCCCCAACCGGCGTCACCCGGTCCGCCAGAAGCTGCCGGTAAACGGGAATAACCTCGGCGTCTTTCGCCGCCGCCTTGAACTGCTCGATGTCTGGAAAATACCGCCGCATGGGGCGGATTGTAGGAATGGCCGCGGCGGACGCTAGGACGACGTGCCCGGGTTAGGAAGTTAGCTGCCTTTTTGGTCCAGTACTGCAAAGAGTTCGCGCGCCGGCAAGGAGAACCCCGGCAGCACCTTGCCCCCGTCGAGCGTATCGCCGACGTTAAGCAACGTGGGATCGCCTATTTTCGTATAGACGGCAATCGTCCGCGCTGTCGGATCGACATACCACACCAGATGCGTGCCGGCTTCAAAGTACTCTTGAAGTTTCCGCGTCATCTCTCGCTTCGTGTTTCCCTTGCTCAAAATCTCGACCGCGAGGTCCGGTGCTATGGCGGGGATGGGTGCGTCAGGCATGCGCCGGTCGGGTAAGCGGTCCCACGAGAAATAGGCTATGTCAGGCATCCGGACTTGACCGGGAAACAAACGAATTGTCCCGGCTTCACCACTGACTACTCCGAGCTGGCGAGCTTGCACGAATTGTTGAATTCGGAATGCGAGGGCCAGGGCAAGAATGGATTCCTTAATCCCCATCGTCTTCTCCACCAGAACACCGTCGACGAGCTCGCACAGGCGATTACTGTGAGCATCCAGATCAAGCACGTCCTGCTCGGTCGCCGTACCGGGAACGGGGCGCATCATGATGCGTTCTGGAGGGATGCCGCCAAGCTGATCGAGAAGGTCTGCGACCGTCGGTATTTCCGGCGTCGGCGGAACGATCGAGTGTTGCGGGGATTGAAGTGCGGACACCGGAGATCCTTTCTCAGCGGGCGTCTGATTGTACCATATTCCAATGCCTTTCGAGATCACCGCGACCCGCTCGTTCGCCGCCGCCCATCAGCTTCGACTACCGGGGGGGGCGTTGGAGCCGTTGCACGGGCACAATTGGAAGGTGAAAGTCACGGTTTCGTCGGCAGGGCTAGACGAGATCGGGACCGTGATGGATTTTCATGAACTCGATCGGCTCCTCGACGTCGGTATTGTGCCGATGCACAACCGGCATCTGAACGAGTTGGAGCCGTTCGCACGAGAGTTGAACCCTTCGGCTGAAAATGTCGCGTTTCACGTCGGGCGCACCTTGCGGCTGCCGCTTCATGTGAGGCTCGAACGGGTCGAGGTGTGGGAAACGGACGAGCACTCGGCGGTTTACAAGCCGTCGGCAAATCCGGGCTAGCGTTGACGCGTCGCGTCGGCGGAAATACGATTTGGCGGTCCGAAACGCTCACGGAAAGCGTGTCCGCATGAAGTGCGATAAGTGCAACAAAACCGCCACCGTCCATCTCACAGAGATCAAGGGCGGTAAAAAGCTCGAGAAGCACCTGTGCGAGCAATGCGCCGCCGAGAACGAAGGGCTGCCCGTCAAGAGTCACATGCCGATCAACGAGTTGCTAACCAACTTCGTCATGCAGCATTCTGGGCTGACGAAAGAGTCGGCCACCACCTGCGAGCAGTGCGGCGTAACGTGGGCGGAGTTTCGGCAGAACGGGTTGCTCGGGTGTTCGCACGATTACCAGTTGTTCGAGAAAGACCTGACGCCGTTGCTCCAGCGCGCCCACGAGGGCAACACGCACCACGTCGGTAAGGTCCCGGCCCGGCGGGGCGGGAGCGGCGTGCCGATGAAGCGGCAGGTCGATCTCGCCAAGCTCCGCAAGGAACTCGCCCGCGCCGTCGAAGGCGAAGACTACGAACGAGCGGCGAAACTGAGAGACCAGATCAAGCAGGCAGAAGGATGAGCAGTGGTCGGTGTCCAGTGTCCAGTGGTCAGTATTGACCGACCACTGGCCACTGACCACTGGCCATCGATCACTATGAAGTTAAGCGACCTTACCCAACAAGCCGGCGAGTGGCTCCGCGGAAGCGGGCCCATGAGCGACATTGTCATCTCGTCGCGCATCCGCTTGGCGAGAAACCTGGCCGGTTTTCCGTACCTGACGCGCTGTACCCGCCATCAGCGCCAAGCGCTGGAACACAAAGTTCGCGACACGATCCTCGGCGCCCAGATAGCCCCCAAGACGCTGTATCTCGACCTCGACGCCGCCAGCGAATTGGACCGTCAGTTCCTGGTTGAGCGGCACCTCATCAGCAAGCCCCACGCGGCCGCCGAAGGCGCGCGGGGGGTGGCGATCGGGGAAAACGAGACCGTCTCGATCATGGTCAACGAGGAAGACCACCTCCGCCTGCAGGTTCTCCGCAGCGGGTTGCAATTGGAAGAAGCCTGGGACGAGATCACGCGGATCGACGACCAGCTCGAATCCAAGCTCGACTGGGCGTTTCATCCCCGCTTCGGCTACCTCACCGCCTGTCCGACCAACGTCGGCACAGGCATCCGCGTGAGCGTGATGCTCCACCTGCCGGCCCTCAAGCTCACCGGCGAAATCGAAAAAGTCTTCCGCGCCGCCAAAGACATGCGTTTGGCCGTCCGAGGGCTGTACGGCGAGGGGACCGAAGCGACCGGCGATTTTTACCAGATCAGCAACCAAACCACGCTCGGCAAGACCGAGGACGACATCATCAACGAGTTCAAGCATTCGGTGATCCCCAAGATCATCGACTACGAGCAACACGCGCGGAAAACGCTTACCAACGAGCGAACGGTCGCGTTGGACGACAAAGTGTGCCGCGCCTTGGGCACGCTCCGCTCGGCGCGCCTGATCGCCAGCGAAGAAACGCTCCTGCTCCTGAGCCACCTTCGCATGGGGATCAATCTCGGCCGGATCAAGAACCTCGACGTCAAGACGATTAACGAACTGTTCCTGCTCAGCCAACCCGCCCATCTACAAAAGATTCTTGGAAAGAAAATGGAGGGCGACGCCCGCCGGGCGGCTCGCGCGGAGTTTATCCGTCAACGCCTCGACGGAAATTAAATCGTACTTGCGCAAGTAGCTATTGATTTGAAGGCGGGATCGGTTATCTTCCTGTGCCACCTTACCGGACGTACTTGGGTTAGGCGTCTGTGCAAGATAAGTAAGAGTAGGGCAGTCGGCTCGGGTGTGGGGCACCTTTTTGAACCGGCGTGTTTTGAAGAAGGGGACGATTGCGGGTGGGCTCAAATCGGTCGGTCCGCGTCTTTCAATTCTATTCCGTGAGAGCAGAACCTTGGCTTGGTTCAGGCCCCCACGCTCGGTCGGTATTTCATTCGCATTTCGTCGCGGTGACGCGTGTCGCCAGCGGCATTTAAGCCAGTCGTCGGCCCGCGCGAGTCAGCGGGGGGTTTTGAGGTCGCCCGGCAACCTCAATTTTGGAGAAATGCATGTTTCGTTCCACTCGTCAGTCTGTTTTGAACTTAGCGGCGGTCGCTTCGATTGCAGTTGCGGGTACCGTCCATGCCGCGCCAACCAGCGTGGACGGGATCCTCGGTGTCGAATGGATTGGCTCCAATTCGGTTTCGGTTGTCTACAACGCCGCCGCCCCGATCGGCAATTTTGGGGCGCCGACCAACGAAACCAACGACACGGCCTACACGATTCGTACGCGCAGTGACGTAAACTACGTTTACGTTGGCCTGGAGACCGTCGGCAACTACACCGGACCAGTCAATGCCGCTAACCTCTACTTCGATACAAATCCGAGCACGGGTTCGGACATCGGGTTTGAGGTCATCAACAATCGCGCATTCATCCCCGGCGTTTTCACGGGTGGCCCTCTCAATGACGGCTACTATCCTTACGCGCCGTCGAGCGACATCTCGTACGGACAGACCGTCGGCAACAGCTCGACCCCGGCCGTCATCGAGTTCGCCATCCCGATTGGCGTTTTCACCACGGATTCGCTTTCCACGGGCTTTACTCCGCTGGCGATATCCTCGGTGCAACTCCGCCTGAGCCAGTCGTTCGGCTATAGTGTGGCAGGCGGGGCAACCTACGGCGTTGACCGCCTGGGTGTCGTGGCCGTTCCCGAGCCAATGAGCCTCGGCATGCTCGCCCTCGGCGGCACCCTGCTGCTCGGTCGACGTCGCTCGGCCAAGTAGTCGCCGCTTTTTGGCGGTTTGCTGTTGCGTACAACTTATCCTGCAAAATGAGATACAGCCCCCGCCCGGCGAAACCGATTCGCCGGGCGGGTTCTTTTATCCTGCGGCGCACGATTTGCAGTTTCCCATTTCGGCGAGCGATGCATCGACGTTGTGCCTTTTGCATGCCCGCCCTAATTGGAGGACGAGCGATGATACCCACCCAAAACCTCAACAACGGCTGGAAAGAACAGCACGCTTGCGCCCCAAACTCCCACGACAAAACGAACCCGAATACCCGCCGTCCTGCTTACGAAGGGCCTGTAGAAACGACGGAAACCTGCCAACGGGAACAACTCCCGCTTGATCTGATCGACGAAGCCAGCATGGAATCATTCCCGTGCAGCGACCCGCCATGCTTTACGCAGTCCCATGCGTGAGGTTCACACACATCGTGGCCATACGTGCGCACCCGATCGAGGTTCATCACCGTAGCCGCCGGGACGTGCGAGAAGCGGATCGTGTGCAGCGAATGGCGCGTCCGCCGGTGCAACCGGGTGTTCCAACTCGACAGGACACTAGTTGCGCCATTGCCTTGAGCCTCCCTGCCCCCGCACATAGGATGCCCGGCTCATCATGGCAAAGACGCTCAACCCATTCGGCGCTGAATCCGTAATCTCCTCGAAAGGCGGCGATCTCCGCTTCTATCGTCTGAACCGGCTCAAAGAGCTCGGCGTCGGGCACGTGGACAAGCTGCCGTTTTCGATAAAGGTGTTGCTGGAAAGCTGCCTGCGCAATACTGACAACTTTGAAGTCGGCGAGGACGACGTGAAAGGCTTGGCGGCATGGAACGCGGAGAAGCCGAACCCGGTCGAGGTGCCGTTCAAGGTGGCCCGCGTGATCCTGCAGGATTTCACCGGCGTTCCGGCCGTCGTCGACCTCGCCGCGATGCGCGCCGCCATGAAGCGCGCCGGCGGCGATC
>JBKJRK010000649.1:0-4150 GCA_046593135.1 Tepidisphaeraceae bacterium
CGACCACAAGTACGACCCGATCACGCAGCGCGACTACTACTCCCTCTTCGCGTTTTTCCAGAACATTGATGAGTCGGGACAGACGTCCTACTTCACCGGGGCTACGCCGGTGCCGACGCTGCTGCTCTCGACGGACGAGCAGGATGCGGCGCTGGCCGCATTGAAGGATCGCATCGACAAGAAGCAGGAGGAGCTGATGGCGGTTCGCGTGCGCGTCGACGACGCGTTTGCGAAATGGCTCAATTCCAGGGAAACCATTGTGCCCGCGCGCCTGCCGGGTTTGATCGGCGCGTTCGGGTTTGACGAAATCGCCGACGGCAAAGTCGCCAACGTCGTCGATCCGGCCAAGCCCGCCAGCGCGGTGGAGAATCCGCAAATCGTCGCCGTCAACGGCAAGATGGCCCGCCTCGATGGCGACAACGGGTTTACGTTTCCCGGCCTCGGGCATTTCAGTCGGGCCGACGCGTTTTCGATGGGGTTGTGGGTGCAGGCGAGCGAGCTCGCGCCGCGGCAAGTGGTCGTGCATCATAGCCAGGCGCCGATCGACGCCGGCAGCCGCGGGTACGAGCTGCTGCTCGAATCCGGCCGCGTCGCGTTCGCAATGCATCACATGTGGCCGGGCAATTCGCTGAAGGTCGTCACGAAGCCGGCAATTGCCGCCGGCACGATGAACCACCTGCTCGTTACCTACGACGGATCGAGCCGGGCTGCGGGCGTGCGGATTTATCTCAACGGAGTCCCGGCCGAAGTCGACCTCGTCCGCGACGGGCTTTGGAAAGACATCACCTACGACGGCGCCCCGCCCGACCTCGCCATCGGCTATCGGTTCCGCGACAACGGCTTCAAGGGCGGGCTCGTCGACGAATTTCAGGTTTACGATCGCGAGCTTGCGCCGATCGAGGCGGCTCACGTCGCCGGCACCAATCGGCTCAGCCACGCGTGGGGCATCCCGGCCGCCAAGCTTGAACCCGCCGACCGTGTCGGCCTGCTCGACTATTACGTTGCCAACGTCGACCCAACGGCGAAGAAGCTTCGCGGCGAGCTTCACGCACTACGAAAGGAACAGGCGGCGACGATCAACCCGATTCCCGAGTCGATGGTCATGCGGGAGATGGATCAGCCGAAGCCGGCGTTCGTGCTGGATCGCGGAGCGTACGACGCGCCGGGCAGCCCCGTGACCGCCGCCACGCCGCACGCGATGCCGCCCTTCCCGGCCGACGCGCCGCGCAACCGCCTGGGCCTCGCCCGCTGGCTGCTCTCGCCAGAAAATCCGCTCACGGCGCGCGTTACGGTCAACCGCTTCTGGCAGCAGATGTTCGGGCGGGGAATCGTCGAGACCAGCGACAACTTCGGCAGCCAGGGCGCTCAGCCCACGCACCCCGAATTGCTCGACTTCCTTGCCCGAAGCTTCGTTGATGACATGCACTGGGACGTGAAGCGGCTGCTCAAGACGATCGCGATGTCGGCGACGTACCGGCAGTCGTCCCGCGCTACGCCGGCGTTGCTCCAGCACGACCCCGCCAACCACCTGCTTGCCCGCGGCCCCGCCCTGCGCCTGAGCAGCGAAATGCTCCGCGATCAGGCCCTCTCGCTCAGCGGCCTGCTCGTTGAAAAACTTGGCGGTCCAAGTGTCCGCCCGTACCAGCCCGACGGCCTGTGGGACGTCGCGATGGGCAAGCCGGCCTACGGGCAAGGCCGGGGCGAGGACCTGCACCGCCGCAGTCTTTATACGTTCTGGAAACGCACCGTCCCCCCGCCGGCGATGACCGCCTTCGACGCCGCCGACCGCAGCTACTGCACCGCGAGGCGGCAAAGCACGAGCACGCCGTTGCAGGCGCTCGTGCTGCTGAACGACCCGCAGATTATCGAGTCCGCCCGCTTCATCGCCCAGCGTATGCTGAAAGAAGGCGGCTCGTCGCCGGAGGGGCGCGTCGCGTGGGCGTTCCGCCTCGTCACCGGGCGTTCACCGGGCGCAAAGGAATTGCCGGTCTTGTTAGAATTGATAACCGAGCAACGTGAACTGTTCGCAAGCGACCCCGCCGCGGCGGCGAAGCTGCTGGCGGTCGGCGAAACGAAGAACGACCCCGCACTCGACGCAAACGATCTGGCGGCCGGAACTGTTCTTGCAGTCGCGCTGCTGAATCACGACGCATCGATCATGCGGCGGTAGGAAAAACACAGAGCCACAGAGACACCGAGGCACAGAGGCTAACTCGGGCTCAAGTCGTCTGGCGGGGAAGGAGCTTTATTGTGGCGCAACAGCCATTAGCCCCTCTGTGTCTCTGTGTCTCTGTGCCTCTGTGGCTCCCCGCCTTTCTGCGAACGCCAAGCGAAAGTAGAACGCCATGCCCCGCTACTGTACCAACATCGACTACTCCATGAACCGCCGGGATTTCCTCGGCCGGTGCGGGCTGGGCCTCGGCGGCGTCGCGATGATGAATCTTTTGAATCGCGGCGCGCTCGGCGCGAGCGCAGCCGCCCCCGCGCCCAACCCCTTCGCCGGGATCCTGCCCGGCCCGCATCTGGCCCCCAAGGCCAAGCGCGTCATCTACCTCTTCATGTCCGGCGGGCCAGCCCAGCACGACCTGTTCGACCACAAGCCCCTGCTCAACCAGATGAACGGCCAGGACCTCCCGGCAAGCGTGCGCGGAAACCAGCGGCTCACCGGCATGTCCGGGAATCAGGCGCGGCTCCCACTGGCCGGCTCGCTCTTTAAGTTCGCACGGCACGGCAAGAGCGGCGCGTCGCTCAGCGAGCTTCTCCCGCACACGGCGAACATCGCCGACGACCTGTGCTTCGTAAAATCGCTCCACACCGAAGCGATCAACCACGACCCCGCCATCACCTTTTTCCAAACCGGCAACCAACTCGCCGGCCGCCCGAGCATGGGCGCGTGGCTGAGCTACGGTTTGGGCAGCGCCAACGAAAATCTCCCGGCGTTTGTCGTCCTGATCTCGAAAGATCGCATCGACCAACCGCTCTACGCCCGCCTGTGGGGCAACGGCTTCCTCCCGAGCATCCACCAGGGCGTGCAGTTCCGCTCCGGCGGCGATCCCGTGTTGTACCTCAAGAACCCCGACGGCATTTCAGCCCAGAGCCGGCGGAAAATGCTCGACCGCCTCGCCGAGCTGCAAGCGATTCGGCACGAGGACTTGGGCGACCCGGAAATCAACTCCCGCGTCGCGCAGTACGAGATGGCGTTTCGCATGCAGACGAGCGTGCCCGATGTGATGGACGTCAGTACAGAGCCGCAAAGCGTTTTCGACCTTTACGGGCCCGAAGCCCGCGACCCCGGCACATTCGCCGCCAACTGCCTGCTCGCCCGCCGACTGGCTGAACGAAACGTCCGTTTCATCCAGCTCTACCACCCCGGCTGGGACCATCACGGCAATCTCCCCGTCGGCATCAAGCGCCAAGCCGGCGACGTCGACCGCGCCAGCGCCGCCCTCGTCACCGACCTCAAGCAACGCGGCCTGCTCGACGACACCCTCGTCGTCTGGGGCGGCGAATTCGGCCGGACGAACTACTCCCAAGGCAAACTCACCCCCACCGACTACGGCCGCGACCACCACCCCCGCTGCTTCACCGTCTGGCTCGCCGGCGGCGGCATTCAACCCGGCATCACGTACGGCGCCACCGACGACTTTGGTTACAACGTCACCGAAAACCCCGTCCACGTGCACGACCTCCAGGCGACGATTCTCCACCAACTCGGCATCGACCACGAAAAGCTCACGTACAAATTCCAAGGCCGTTACTACCGCCTGACGGACGTGCACGGGATCGTGACCAAGGGGATTCTCGCCTGATCACGCGTGGCACGAATGATCACGAAGTATAACTGCTAAAGAGCGCGAATTTCCCCGCGCATTTGTGTCATACGGATCGTGATTAATCCTCGCGCGAGTTCAGGTCCGCTGAAGCGGCCCTGCCGGCTGGAAACCCCCGAGTACGGGGGAGAGGGGATCAGACGCGCGTGGATTAATCCCCATCCGTATTACCCGTCTCGACAACTTTCTTTAATGCAGCGAGTAGTTGTTCCACTTCGGCGTCCGTGTGCTCGCTGGACACTGTCACCCGCAATCGGCTTCCGCCGCGTGGGACGGTGGGTGGGCGAATGCCGAGCACGACAAGTCCTTCGGCGAGTAAC
>JBKJRK010000093.1:0-3282 GCA_046593135.1 Tepidisphaeraceae bacterium
ACCCGGAAGCCGCGTAACTGGCTGATCGGCACGGTAAACGCCGGCCAAGTGCTGCCGACTCCGCCCGACGGGCGAGAACTGACGCCGCCGGATCGGCTAGCGCCGGGGGAGCAACGCGTCGCCGAGCCCGGGGTAAATAAAGAAGGTCCGCTCGCGTACCAGAAGTTTGGCAACGCGTCTCAACCAGTTTATAACTTTCTTGTCTTAACATGTATGAGGAGCGTTTTAATGAAATCCACGCGCAGGCAGTTTCTTAAACAAGCTGGCGCCGCGGCGGCTGGCGCGGTCGCGTTCCCGTACATCGTGCCGTCGTCGGCACTTGGAAAGGATGGCGCGATTGCCCCGAGCAACCGCATCACCATGGGTTGGATCGGCACCGGCGGACAGGGCCGCGGGTTGATGGGCATTTTCCTCGGGTATCCCGAAGCCCAGGTCGTTGCCGCGTGCGACGTGGACGACAGCCATCTGTCGGACGGCGTCTCACAGGCCAACGACAAGTACGGCAACGAGGACTGTCAAGGTTATCACGACTTCCGCGAGATGGTTGCGCGCAAGGACATCGACGCCGTCGTCGTCGCGACGCCGGACCATTGGCACGCGCTGGCGAGCGTGGCGGCTCTCGACGCGGGCAAGGACGTGTACTGCGAGAAGCCGCTGGCGAACTCAATCTACGAGAGCCGGAAGATCGTCGATGCGGTGACGCGGAACAAGCGCGTGCTGCAAACCGGCAGTATGGAGCGGAGCAACGAGCCGTGCCGCCACGCGGCCGAACTCGTGCGCAACGGGAGGATCGGCAAACTCAAGCAGATGATCGTCAACCTGCCGTTCACGGAAGAACATATTCAGAAGGCCAAGGCCCAGAAATCGATGCCGCCGTCCGAGGCCGTGCCGGCCGGGTTTGATTACGACTTCTGGCTCGGGCACACGCCGAAGGTGGACTACACCCCGCAGCGGTGTCACTTCTTCTGGCGGTTCAACCTCGCGTATGGCGGCGGCGAGATGACCGACCGCGGCGCCCACGTGATCGACATCGGCCAGATGGCCAACAACTCCGATGATACCGGCCCGGTGTCCATCGAAGCCAAAGGGTTTCAAAACCCCGGCAGCATCTTCAACGCGTTCTGGGACTACAACTTCACGAACGAGTACGCGAACGGCGTACAGATGATCGGTTCGACCGAGGCGCCGCGCGGCATCAAATTCGTCGGGACCGACGGCTGGATTTTCGTAGCCATCCACGGCGGGGCGCTGTCGGCGAGTAAGCCGGAGATCCTCAACGAGAAGATCGCCGACAACGAAATCCACATCGGGCGCACCCCCGAGCCGCACCCCAACGGGCACCGGCGGCACTTTCTCGACTGCATCAAGAGCCGCCAGCAGCCGTTCGCCCACGCCGAGGCCGGTCATCGGACGGCGTCGATCTGCCACCTCAACAACATCGCGATGGCAGTCGGACGCAAGCTCAAGTGGGACCCGCAAAAAGAGCAATTCATCGGCGACGACGACGCCAATAAGCTCCTGAAACCTCCGATGCGCAGCCCCTGGGTCCTGTAAGTGTCGCTTGGAAAGGCAATTAACTGAGTAACGCCCGCGTCATGCGGGCTTTGCTTTTTTCAAGGACGCGTCGGGTCAGGTCCGATAAAATAGGTTCAGGGTGCCGGACCCCATACGGACGGCAACGAACAATTTCGGTAGTAATTAAACCGCTCGCCTGAACGGTCGATGCTACGGGTGTCGTGCGCCGGTCCGTTTACTCGACATAACCGTGCTAGCCAGAATTAGATCGTAAACAAAGGTGAATTCATGGACGTGACAATCATTGGGTGTGGATACGTTGGCCTCGTTACCGGCACTTGCCTCGCTTCCATCGGACATACCGTTCGCGGCGTCGAGAAGGACCAGCGCAAGCTCAAGGCCCTCCAGGACGGCCACTGCCCGATCTTCGAGCCGGGCCTGCAGGAGTTGCTCCAGGAGAACTACGCCTCGGGGCAGATCCAATTCACTGACGACGTGAAAGAGGCATGCAAGGATGCGGAGGTGGTGTTCCTTTGCGTCGGCACGCCGCCCAAGGACGACGGCACGGTCGACATGAGTTTTCTCGAAGGCGCGGGCAAGGAAGTCTGCGATGCGCTGGCGGCGGAAAACAAGGACTACATGGTGACCATCATCGTGAAGTCTACGGTTCCCGCCGGCACCAACCGCAAGCTGTACAATTTCCTGAAGACGCAGACGCCGGCGCACGTCGCCGTCGTCAGCAACCCCGAGTTCCTTAAAGAGGGCACGGCGGTCCAGGACTGCCTCAACCCCGACCGCATCGTCGTGGGCGGCGAGTCGCCGGAGGCCTTCCGCATGATGCGCCGCTTGTACGACCCGCTTATTAAGCGCGAAGAAAACTTTCTCACGATGGGTTGGGAGTCTTCCGAGCTGACCAAGTACGCCGCCAACAGCATGCTCGCCGCCCGCATCTCGTTCATGAACGAGATGACGATCCTGTGCGAGAGCTACGGCGCAGACATCGAAGACATTCGCAAGGGCATAGGCTCTGACTCGCGCATCGGGCCCGCTTTTCTACGCGCGGGCTGCGGGTACGGCGGGTCGTGCTTCCCGAAAGACGTCGCGGCGATGGAGCACATCTCGCGCGCCGCGGGCCACGAGAGCCTTTTCGTCCACGCAATCCAGACGATCAATGCCAACCAGAAGAAGCGTTTCGCCGACAAAATCGAGCAGAAGCTCGGCCGGCCCATTCAAGGCGCGACGATCGCGGTATGGGGTCTGGCGTTTAAGGCCGACACCGACGACATCCGCGAGAGCGCGGCCATCGACGTGATCCAGCACCTGCTGAACAAAGGCGCCCGCGTGAAGGCCCACGACTACCGCGGCATGGAAAACATGAAGGAAGTGTTCAAGGACCGTGTCGAGTGGTGTCACGACCCTGTGACCGCCGCCGCCGGCGCCGACGCCGTGGCGTTGGTGACCGACTGGCCCCAATACACGACGCTCCCGTTCCGCAAGATCGCCGCGACGATGAACCAGCCGATCATCTTCGACGGGCGCAACTGCCTGCAGCGCGACGTGATGCGCGAGAACGGGTTCCAGTATTACCCGATGGGCCGTCCCGCGGTGGAGAACGCGCTGCGGTTGAAGCAGCGGGCCTAGGCTCTGTCCGAGAACTTTATTCCTACACTCGTGACAATTCCTAAAGCCCACGGAGGCTATCCGTGGGTTTTTTGTTGTGTTTTTTTTTCTCTCTCTCTCTCTCTCTCTCTCTCTCTCTTACGCGCG
>JBKJRK010000367.1:0-3804 GCA_046593135.1 Tepidisphaeraceae bacterium
TCCGACGCGAAGGACGCGTTCAAGGTGTCGGGCCGCGGCCTGCTGCACCTGGGCATCCTGATCGAAAACATGCGCCGTGAAGGCTACGAGCTGAGCATCAGCAAGCCGCACGTGATCATGAAGAAGGACAAGGAAACCGGCGAGTTGCTCGAGCCGATCGAGTACCTCGTGGTAGACGTGCCCGAGAAGAACATGGGCGGCGTCATGGAGCTCGTCGGCAACCGCAAGGGCGAGCTCGTCCGCATGGACAACCGTGACGGCCAGGTTCACCTTGAGTTCACGATCCCCGCCCGCGGCCTGATCGGCCTGCGGACGCGCATGCTCACGGCGACCAAGGGGACCGCGATCATGCACCACAACTTTCACGAATACGCCGCCGCCCGCGGCGACGTCCCCGGCCGCGCCAACGGCGTGATGATCAGCAGCACCACCGGCAGCGCCAACGCGTTCGCGCTCAACAACCTTCAGGAGCGCGGCTCCATGTTCGTCGAGCCCACGACGCCGGTGTACGAAGGCATGATCGTTGCCGAAAACGCGCGCGACAACGACATGACCGTCAACCCGACGACGGCCAAGCAGCTCACCAACATGCGGACGACCTCGAGCGACGAAAACATCATCCTCAAGCCCGCCCGTAAGATGACCCTCGAACAGGCCTTGGAGTACATCGAAGAAGACGAGCTGGTCGAAGCCACGCCGTCGAACATCCGCCTGCGGAAGCAGTTCCTGACCGAAAACGAGCGGAAGCGTGCGGGCCGCAGCAAGGCGAAGGAAGAAGTCGTCGAAGTTTAGACCACGACTATCATTTCATTGATCACTTAAACCAGCAGGCCCCGATTTCGGGGCCTGCTTCATGCGCGCCACCAACGTTGGCAGTGTTTACACCGGCGACGTTGTGCAGCCGCTCGACTCGCGCCCGCTGAACGCTATGATCCGCGACTGCTATGCGAAAACCGGTCATCGGGATCACCATGGACTACCGCGACGACGGCGCTGGTTATTCCCTCCCCTTCGATTACGTCAAATCCATTGAGGCCGCCGGCGGATTGCCGTTCGCCATCCCGTACCGACTAGATCACGCTCTGATTCCACAATACGTCGACCTTGTCGACGGCGTGCTCTTCACCGGCGGCGATGACCTCGACCCGGCCCTCTACGGCGAAGACTGGCACCCTAAGGCCCAACGCATCGACCCCAACCGCCAAAAATTCGAGCTCGCGCTGCTCGCCGAAGTCGAACGGCGGCGGACGCCGACCCTCGGCGTCTGCCTCGGCTCGCAACTGATGAACGTTTATCGCGGCGGCAGCCTGACGCAGTTTCTGCCCGACCGGCAACGCGACGGCGCCCTCGAACACCGCAAGGGCACCGTGCCCGGCGGGCACCGCCACGCCGTCAAGATCGAACCGGGAACCGTCCTCGCCGCCGCCGTCGGCAAGCCCGAGATCGTCGCCAACTCCCGCCACAAGCAAGCCGTCGCCCGCGTCGGCAAAGGCCTGCGCGTCAACGCGTATTCGCCGGACGGCGTCGTCGAAGGGGTGGAAGATCCGACCATGCCGCTGTTCCTCGCGGTCCAGTGGCATCCGGAAAATTTATGCGACCAGCCGGAACACCTCGCGCCGTTCAAGCTGCTGGTCGAACGGGCGGCGCAGGCCTCAACGTCATCGAAGTGATTGTGAGCGTCGCCCGGTGGGGCGCGCTTAACCCAACCGCGCCGTATCACTGGCCGGTCGCTGCGTTCTCATCCCGCCGCATTGCTTCGCGCTCGCTGAGCGACTTGCGCCGCATCCAGTATCCGGCGATCGCGCCGGCGGTGCCGATGCTGGCGTATTCGAGCGGGAGGGGCCGGGCGAGGGCGCTGAGGAATCCGCCGCCGTAGCCCAGACGGCCGATGACAATTCCCGAAGGGGGCGAGAAATAATTGAATCCATATCCGGCGAGGCCGACGACCAGCGGGCCCGCCCAGTACCAGGGGCTCGGGCGGATGGAATGTTGCCAGTACGGGAAAAACGCCCCGGCGAACGCCGCGATCCCGACGGCGGCGAGCACCTGTTTCTTGTCTTCCGACTGCGCGACGGTGATCACTACCGCGGCCATGATGACCGCATGCATTGCCAGCGCCGTCCAGCCCGCATTCGCCTGAAGGTCGGCATCGGCCAGCCCGTCGCGGACGGTGTCGGTGTGCAGCCGGCCTTGGCGCTGGAGCGTGAGCAGCGCGTACCACGCGACGCCGAGAAACGCGTAGAGGATCAGCAGCTCGACCGCCAGCAGCAGGAACACGCTCGGCTCGCCGCCGGCGCGATGCAGGACCGCATACACCGGCGGGCTGCGGAAGCTCAACGCCATCATCCCCGCCGCCGCGGCAAAGAGCCCGGCGTCGGGTCGAACGCTGCCGGCAAGAATGGTGGCCAGGGCCACGAGCGCGAGCAGCACCACGCCCGTAACGAGGAGGTTCGCAACCCCGTGCTCGTGGACCAGCAGGCTTCCGTCAAACCCGTGGGCGGCGTCGATCCCGAAGATTTTTCCCGCCCACGCGAACGCGACGTAGCACCCGACGACGGCCACGCCGAGCAGCCATTTGGAGGTCCACCGCAGTTTTTGCGAGGCTCTGGGAAGTTGCTGGGCCACGGGGTTGTTCGCAATCGCGGATGAGTTCACCATGCGGCGGGCAGTGTACCGGCGGGGCCGCAGGCTGTCGCGTCGGCCAGAAAATCGAACAAGATCGAATACCAAACATTTGCCGAATTGGTCAAGGGGCCTTAAAATCACTCAAAGCATGCCCGGCGTCAATCCCTCGCTATTTCCGACGCTGCTCGATCATCCCGCGTCAGAGCCGCGCGAGCCGGGCCCGTTTGCCGCGGTGGCGCTCGAGCAGAGCATCGACAAGACGCTCGACTACGCGATTCCGCCAAGATTGGTGCCGGCGCTAAAGGTCGGGCAGCGCGTGCGTGTTCCGCTGGGGCGGAAGGACCGCCCGGCGCTCGGGTACGTCACGGCCATCCGCGAAGTTTCGGATTACCCGAAGATCAAACGGCTTCTCGCGATCGACGACGAGCGCGTGCTTGTGCCGCCGACACTGATGGAACTGGCCCGCTGGATGGGGCGGTATTACTGCACGCCGCTCGGCACGGTGCTGGAGACGATCATCCCTTCGGCGGTGAAGAAAAAAGTGGGCGTCGGTTACGTGCAGAAGGTGACGCTTGCCCAGCCGCGCGACAAGATTCAGGCGCTGCTCGAAAAGACCAAAGCCCCCAAACGCCGTGCGATTCTCGCCCGCCTGTTGCAAATCAACCCGGACGACGGAGGCGGGGCGATCGACATCGTGCGCCTCGCCGGCGAGGCGGGGGCGACCGTGCCCACGGTTCGCAAGCTGTCGCGTCTGGGGCTCATCACCGTCACGCCGGAAGTCGATTTGCCCGGCCTGCTCGACCACCCCGACACACGAGGCGGAGCTTCCGACGAGGCCGACCGGGCGTTGAACGAGGACCAGCAGAAAGTCTTCGACGAGCTGCTCCCGCGCATGAACGCGGGGGGATTTTCCGTCAACCTCCTGATGGGCGTGACGGGCAGCGGCAAGACGGAAGTGTACCTCCAGTGCATCCGCGAAGTGGTGAGCCGGGGCAAGCGGGCGATCGTCCTTGTTCCCGAGATCGCGCTGACGCCGCAGACGGTTCGGCGGTTTACCGCGCGATTCAAAGGCGTCGCCATTCTGCACAGCGGGCTGACCTCGACCGAGCGGCATCGCTACTGGCAAATGATCTCGACGGGTCATGCGAGGGTCGTCGTCGGCGCCCGCTCGGCGGTGTT
>JBKJRK010000399.1:0-6607 GCA_046593135.1 Tepidisphaeraceae bacterium
CGAAGGCAGCGCCACCGCCGGGAAAGCTGCCTTCGGCCGGATTCTCGCAGCTCCCGGATCTCACGAAGAAGGAAAACTTCGGCGCGGCGATGCAGATCATCATTCTGCTCACCGTGCTCTCGCTGGCGCCGGCCATCCTGATCATGATGACGAGCTTCACGCGGATCATCATCGTGCTGTCGCTGCTTCGTCAGGCGCTGGGGACGCAGCAACTCCCGCCGAACCAGGTGATGATCGGGCTTTCGATGTTCATGACGTTTCTCGTGATGGGCCCGACGTGGCAGCGAGTGAACGAGCAGGCGCTTCGCCCGTACCTCGACGGGAACATCCAGCAGCCGGAGGCGCTGGCGCGGGCGCAGGTGCCGGTCCGCGAGTTCATGATTAAGCAGATTCAGCACGCCGGCAACGACGCCGACGTCGATTTGTTCTCGGAATTTGCGGGCAAAGGCAAGCCGGCGACGTGGGAAGACGTGAGCACCGTGACGCTGGTGCCGGCGTTCATGTTGAGCGAGTTGAAGACGGCGTTTTTGCTCGGGTTCAAGGTGTACCTGCCGTTCCTCGTGATCGACATGGTGATTTCGATCGTGCTCATCAGCATGGGCATGATGATGTTGCCGCCGGTTTTGATTTCGCTGCCGTTTAAGTTGCTTTTGTTCGTGCTTGTCGACGGATGGCACTTGATAACGGCGAGCCTCATGGGTAGTTTTGTTCCATAATGAGACGCCGGTGCGCGGCCCGTGGGGCGGGCGGCATCGGGGATGTGGGAAAAGCGTCGGGCAAAACGTTTTTTTCCGCCGGGACGATGGATCGTCCCGCTCACACAAGCGGCCGTCACCGGATCCCCTCCGGGAAGGCCGCCACACTTAGGAAGGGTGTGGTTCATGGGCATGGACATCGACCAAGCCACGGAATTGATCCGTCACACGCTTGTGCTGGCGCTGATCGTCTCTGCTCCGATGCTCGTCATCGGGCTGGTCGTCGGCGTTGTCGTTTCTCTTCTGCAGGCGGTTACGCAGGTCCAGGAGCAGACGCTCACGTTTATTCCCAAGATCACCGCCATGTTCGTGGCGGCCATCCTGCTGTTCCCGTGGATCGGCCACAGGCTGATGGAGTACACGGGGGCGATGTTGTTAACGGGGCAGCTTCCTTAAGACGTGACGAGTGAACAGTGGTCGGTGAAGCAATAGCTTCCCGCTTCACGAATCACTCCACACTCGTCACGCGTGTTCACATGTCCGCCATTGAAGCCCTGACATTCGTCCCCACTTTCGTCCTCGCGTTCTTTCGGATCGCGGGGATGATGCTGTTCGCGCCGCTGTTCGGCAGCGAGCGGATTCCCAAGCGGGTGCGCGTCCTGCTGGCGGTCGTGCTTGCTATGGCGATGGCGCAAGGCGTGACGCCGGTCTATCTGCCGCAGACCATCTGGGGCCTCGCCGCGGGCATCGCGGGCGAGATGGCGTTCGGCCTGGCCATGGGGATGATCCAGAGCTTCGTCTTCATCGCCGCCCAGTGGGCCGGCGAAATCATCGGCCAGCAGATGGGCTTCACCATCGGCGCCGTGTTTGACCCTCAGTTCGGCGGGCAGGGCTCGCTCATCGGGGACATGTACTTCATGCTGACGCTCGTCGTCTTCCTGACGATCGGCGGCCACCACGCGATGCTCCGCGGTTTGCACGACAGCTTCGAGGCGCTGCCCCTGCTCACCGTCGGCGTGGACGGCCCGCTGCTCGACACCTTAATCGGCTTCCTCTCGACCGCGATGAGCCTCGCCATCCGGCTGGCGGCGCCGATGCTCGTGACCATGCTCGTCGTCGATCTCGCCCTCGGGCTCGTCGGAAAGATGATGCCGCAACTCAATGTCATGGCGATGGGAATGAACCTCCGGTCAGCCCTCGGACTGATCATCGTGATCCTCGGACTTAGTTTGACGAACCAGACGATCAGCGCCGGCATCGTGGACGCAATGAACTCGGTCCGACAGGCTTGGGTAACTGGATAATCAGTGGCCGGTGGCCAGTGGTCGGTTGTCAGTAAATCACTGGCCACCGACCACCGGGCACCGGCCACCGACTACTGACTCACATGGCTGAAGATTTTGGCGACAAGACCGAAGCCCCCACACCTCGAAAGCGCCAGGAGGCGCGCGAGCAGGGAAAGATCGCCCGCAGCCGGGACATGGGGGCGGCCGTCCTGATCATCGGGGCGATGGTCCTGCTAAAAAATTACGGGCCCGGCGTCGTGGACGCCCTGCGGGGGTTGGTGCAAGACATGCTCGGCGCCGATGCAATGGCCGACGGTAATTCCGCCGGGGCACTGCTGGCGTCCAACCGTGCCGTGATTTCAATGGGCATGGCTCTGGCGCCCATGATGATCGGCCTGGTGCTGATCGTCATCGTGGTCGACGTTCTGCAGGTCGGATTTGTTTTGAACGGAAAAAAGCTCCAGCCCAATCTCGGCGCCCTGAACCCCTTCAAGGGCGTCGGCCGGTTGTTCGGCAAGGGCCGTAAGCCGATGAACGGCGTCATCACGGGCATGAAGCTGCTGCTCGTCAGCTTCATCGCATATTCCGCGATTCACAGCCGCCTGCCGCAGATCGTGATGGCCCAGCAGTTGGAGTTCATCCAGATCTTCGGCCTGGGGGCCGAAGTGGTTTACTCGATCGGCCTCCGCATCGGAATCGTGCTGCTGGTCCTCGCCATTATCGACTACGCGTACCAGCGTTACACCATGGAGAAGGAACTAAAGATGACCAAGCAGGAGGTCAAGGACGAGATGCGCCGGATGGACGGCGACCCGAAGATTAAACAGCGTCGTTTGCAACTGGCCCGGCAGATGATGAAGGAGCAGTTGAAAAAGGACGTTCCGACGGCCGACGTAATTGTAACGAACCCGACGCACTTCGCCGTCGCATTGAAATATGACTCCACCTCGATGCACGCCCCGCGCGTGATCGCCAAAGGTCACGATTTCATGGCGCTGCGTATCCGCGAGATCGCGGTCGTCAACGGCGTGCCGATCCTGGAACGCCCGCCACTGGCACGGGCACTGTACAAGCTGGTCGACGTCGGCCAGGAAATTCCGGAGCAATATTACGCCGCGGTGGCTGAGATTCTGGCGTATGTGTACGAGTTGAGCGGAAAGGCAAAGAGAGTTGCAGGGTAATAGTGGCCAGTGTCCGGTGGTCGGTGGCCGGCAAGGCGCCTTCTGACCACCGGCCATCGGCCACTGAACACCGGCAACCGGACACGGATGTCCACGATCGCCTCCAACCCTGTCGTCGCCGCGGTTCATCAGAACCGGGGGATGATTTTCCCGATCGCCCTGATCGGGCTGCTGATTGTGATTCTCATTCCGCTGCCGACGGCGGTGCTGGACTTGCTGCTCGTCTGCAACATTACGCTGTCGGTCATTATTCTAGTCACGACGGTTTACGTGAAAAGCCCGTTGGAATTTGCGGTCTTTCCGTCGTTGCTGCTGGCCGTCACGCTTTTCCGCCTCGTGCTCAACGTCGCGACGACGCGCCTAATTCTTACAGCCGGCGACCGCGCCGCCGACCCGACGGCCGCCATGCACGCGGCGGGGGAGGTAGTGCAGGCGTTCGCCAGCTTCGTGACCGGCGGCTCGCTGGCCGTCGGCATCATCATCTTCGCGATCATCTTCATCATTCAGTTCATCGTCATCACGAAAGGCGCAACTCGAATCTCCGAAGTCGCCGCCCGCTTTACGTTGGACGCGATGCCCGGCAAGCAGATGGCGATCGACGCCGACCTCAACGCCGGCCATATCACAGAAGTCCAGGCCCGCAAGCGCCGCGACGACATCAGCCAGGAAGCCGACTTCTACGGCGCCATGGACGGTTCCAGCAAATTCGTCCGCGGCGACGCCATCGCCGGCATCATCATCACCTTCGTCAACATCCTCGGCGGCTTGTACATCGGGATGGTCGAGCACGGCTGGGACGTGTGGGGCTGCATGAAGCTCTACACCGTCCTCACCATCGGCGACGGGCTGGCCAGCCAGATTCCCGCTTTCGTCGTCTCGCTCGGCGCGGGCCTGATCGTCACCCGCACCAGCAGCCGGTCGGACCTCGGCGACGAGGTGATGAACCAAGTGCTTGCCCGGCCTAAATCGCTCATCATTGCCGCCGGGTTTCTGGCACTCATGTCAATCACCGGCCTGCCGAAGATTCCGCTGCTGATCCTCGGCAGTTGCTGTGCCGGCGTCGCGTACACGCTGATGCGCAACGAGAAGCGGGCCACGCAAACTGCCGAACTCGTTGAGCAGGAAAAAGTTTCCGCCGCCCGAAAGGAGCCGGAGAAGGTCGAGAAGCTCCTCGACCTCGACACCTTGGAGCTCGAAGTCGGCTACGGACTGGTGAAGATGGTCGACGCGGGCAAGGGCGGCGACCTGCTCGACCGCATCAGCATGATCCGCCGGCAGATCGCGATGGACCTGGGAATCATCGTCCCGCCGTGCCGGATCCGCGACAACATGCAGCTCGGGGCCTGCGACTACGTCGTGAAAATCAAGGGCCAGGCTCTCGCGCGTGGCGAAACGTATCCCGAGCAATTCCTCGCCATGGACAACGGCGCGACTTCCGGGCCCATCCCCGGCGGCACGCTCACCACGGAACCGGCGTTCGGCCTGCCGGCTTACTGGATCACCGAATCCGAACGCTCGCACGCCGAGGCACTCAACTACACCGTCGTCGAAGCCAGCGCCGTGCTCGCCACTCACCTTACCGAGATCATCAAGTCTCACGCCTACGAGCTGCTCACGCGTCAGGAGGTCAAGAACCTTCTTGAGAATCTCAAGCAGCGTTCGCCGGCGCTGGTGGAAGAAGTCGTCCCGACGCAGATCAAGCCGGGCGAATTGCAGAAGGTCATGCAGAACCTGCTCCGCGAGCGCGTGGGGGTGAGGGACCTGGAGTCGATCCTCGAAACGCTCGGGGATTTTGCGTCACGGACCAAAGACCTCGACGTCCTCACCGAATACGTCCGCAACGCGCTCGGCCGGGCGATCTGCAAGCAGTACGTCGACGACAAGGACCGACTGTGGTGCCTCACGCTCGACCCGGCCCTCGAAGAGCTCATCAACGGCCATCTCGACCGCGGCGAGCGGGGCACGACGAACACGATGCCGCCACAGACGGCTCAACAGTTAGTTCAACAGGTCGCGGCCAAAGCCGGCGAGCTGACGCAAACGGGCAGGTCGGCGGTGATTCTGTGCGGGCCGCAGATTCGCATGTCGTTACGGCGAATGGTCGAAGCGAGCCTGCCGCACGTCGCGGTGCTGGCGTTTAACGAAGTGCCGCCGGAGATCAGTGTGGAAGCAGTCGCTTTAGTGGGGTTGAACGGATGAGAACGATTACGAATCGAAAGCCCGGCGGCTCGGCCGCGGGCTTGCACGACGGGTATGTGTACGGGAAGGGGCTATGAACCTCCAGACATTTAAAGCATCGACGATGGCCGAAGCGCTCACGCAGGTGAAGAGCGTGATGGGTGGCGACGCCGTCATCCTGCACACGCGGACGTTCCAGACGCGCCACTGGCTCGGCCTGCGCCGCCGGGAAATGGTCGAGATCACGGCGGGCAAGGGTTTCAACATCGGCGAACGCGGCCGGCGGCAACAAGCCGCGGCGCGGCCGGTTGAAAGTCGCCCGTCGGGGGGCGGGCTGGCGGCTTACGCCCGTCACGCCGCCACCGGGCGGCCGGGGCCTGCAAACGCCGATATTGCCCCCCGCAACGCGATCGAAGGGGGCCGGGCCTTGCTCGAATCGCCCGCCGGCAACAGCGCGGCGTTCCTCAGCCTCACGACGGAGATGAGCGCGCTGAAGACGATGGTGAAAGACCTCGTCACCCACACGCGCAGCCAGCGTGCACCGCAGGTGCCGGAGAATTTGTACGACTACTACGTCCAACTCATCGAGAACCAGGTCGCCGACGAACTGGCAACCGAGATCATTCGCAAGCTTCAGGAGCACGTCCGGCCCGAGCAGTACACCCAGGTCGAGGTGATGCGAGAGAAAATTGCGGAGCAGCTCGAAAAGCTGCTTCCGACAACCGGGCCGATCAAGCGGACCAAGTTAGTCGGCCCCCACATTGTCGCCCTGATCGGACCGACCGGCGTCGGCAAGACGACGACCATCGCCAAGCTCGCCGCGAACCTGAAGCTGCGCGAGAAGCACCGCGTCGGCCTGATCACCCTCGACACTTACCGTATCGCCGCCGTCGATCAGCTTAAAAAATACGCCGACATCATCGGTTCCCCCCTACGCGTCGTCGCCAACGCCGAAGATCTGACCGAGGCCCTGCTTGGAATGCAGGACTGCGACTTTGTTCTCATTGACACCGCGGGCCGGAGCCCCAACGACACGATGAAACTCAACGAGTTGAAATCGCTCCTCGCGGTGGCCGAGCCCGACGAAGTACATCTGGTCTTGTCGACCACGAACAGCGAGGAATGCATCGAACTCGCCATCGCGCGGTTCAGCGACGTTCGCGTGGACAAGATCATTTTCACCAAGCTCGACGAGGCGGCCCACGTCGGCGTGGTGCTCAACGTCGTGCGAAAAGTGAACAAGGGTTTGTCATACGTGACGACCGGC
>JBKJRK010000498.1:0-2648 GCA_046593135.1 Tepidisphaeraceae bacterium
ATTACTTCCGCACCTTCCCCGGCATCCTCATCGTCTCGTTCGGCGTGAACTTCAGAAACGGAGTCTCCGTCAGGTTGGCGGCATGCCGACGAACATCGACTGCCGCCGGCGGCGTAGAAGGCCGATGCTCGTCGTGAACAACAGCAGCGAGACGGCGGACGGTTCCGGGACGACCGCGAACGCGCCCAGTCCGTCAAGAGTCCACGAATATTCGGTGTCGGCGTCGTAGTCGAAGATCAGGTCGTACTCGCCTACGCCCAGCGCGGCGGCGTTGGTCAGGAACGTGTCGGCGACGAAGCCGGCGGCGTCGGCGGCGCTGAGCAGGCCGGATGCCAGCGGGCTGGCCAGCGAGTCTTCGCCGAACCAGGACGCGCGGTGGGCGAAGATGTACCAGGTGTAAACGCTGCCGGTCTGGTAGTTGTCGCCGGAGCCGAAGATTTCGTCGGCCAGGTCGTAGGTGTGCAGGAATTCGGGGTCGGACGATTCGATGCCGTCTTTATCGAAGGCGTCGTCGGCGCGAACCGGGTTTGAGACGGAACCTCCGTCGGTCGGCACGGCGGTCTGCTTCCAGTTGTTGACACGGACCTCGTAGGGAATGGAGGTCTTGTTGCCGGCGGTGCCGTCGTCCTTGAGGTCGAATCCGAACCCGCGCACCTCGTAGACGCCGTCGGGGAACTTGGCGTCCGCGTTGTGCAGGGCGTCGGGCCGGCCGGTTCCGTCGGCGCCCGCCACGCCGCCGGCCTTGGCCATGGTGTTCCAGACGTTGGCTTTTTTCGGATCGGTGCCGTCGGTGTTGGTCAGGACGTAGCTGTAGTTGCGCGGGTTGGTGCCGACGGTGGTGGTGTTGCGGCGGGGGTCGTAGGTTTCTTCCGCGAACGTCGTTGTGTTCTGCGGGCCCCACGGGCCGTCGAACTGCACGAGGGTCCGCTCGTTGATGTTCTTGCCGGCGACGACCCCCTGGCCCATGACCTGGTAGGAAACTTTGTACGGGTTGGCCATCAGTCCGTTGTAGACCGTGATGGTGCTGTCGATCGGGTCGTTGCGAGTTCCGACGAACGGCTCGCTGCCCTGGTCGTCGCGAATCTCCTGGATGAGGTCGAGTTGGCCGTTGACGAACGTGCCGGCGCGGACGCCGGGCGTGGTGGGCTTCTGCCCGTATTCGACGTAGCCGGCGACGTTGTCCCCGCGGGGCTGGAAAAAGATCGGCCCGACGGTCGGCGTCTTGCCGCCGGGATCACGCTCGGGCAGGGGCAAATACTTAAGCGGGTTGACGCGGGCCGGGTCGGTAATCGCCGCCTGTTGCGCGGCGGTCTTGTACCCGAGGTACATCCCCGGATTCATCGGGTCGGGCACCTTGAGGAATGCGTCGGTCCCTTTGCCGGGAATGAACTCAAGGTCGAGGTGGTCGAACGACCCGCCGCCCGGATTGGCCGAACCAAGAACGAAAGCAAAATTCTGGCCGGCAGTGACTGCGGTGCCGATGTCGGCGGCGGTGAACCCGAGCGTCGTTCCGCCGGAAACTTTTTTCACGTGCGCGTAGTTGTAGACGTTGGCGCCGTCGCTGACGGAAACGTAGTTGCCGCTGACGGCCGTGATCGTGCCGGAAACCATGGCGCGGATCGGGGTGTCCACGGCGGCGGCAATGTCGAGCGAAGAGTGGAGTTGCTGTGGCGCGTTGTGGGGGACGTTGCCGTAATTCTGCGCCGTGTTCGGCGTCGCGGCGAACGGCCAGAAGATCGTGATCGGCGCGCCGTTTTTCGACCAGTAAGACGAGTTGAGCGCGATCCCGGAAAAATCGCTCTCGACGGTGAAGGTGACGCTCTGGCCGGTGTTGACCAGGTCCGGCGCCGTCCAGCCGAGGATCACCTCGTTGCCGGCGCCGACGCTGCTGAACGTGACGGGCTGCGGCGTCGCGGTGACGTTGATGTTGCCCAGCGTACCGCCGGTGCCGGTGAAGACGGAGTTGAACTGGTCGGCCTTGAAGCCGGTGTTGTTGGTGAAGGTGAACGGGCCCTCCATGGAGGCGGCCTCGCTCCACTTCGCTACCAGCATCGTAGCAGCCGCGGCCAAACCCAAGTTGCGGAATCCCCTGCCCGTACGACTGCGCTTGCAGTGCGACATGTGATTCTCCCGTAGCCCTAAGATTTGTCCTGCCCTGCTCCGTTGGATGCCCGCTGAAATGACTGCCCGGCAGGCACCACATCCCGTCAAGAAGCATGGCACGGTGCCACACCTTGAGCCGGGGAAGCGGAACAAATCATACAGTCGTGCAGCAAAGAAACAAAAGGGATGCCGAAACCGGAACGCTCGCGCCCAATGACCTGCCTTGGCATGTCTCGGACGTCGGACGCACTTAACGTATTGTTTTTGCCCGTTTGGTATTGCAGGGGTAAAATCGGTCGATGCACCAGATCGATGATGCGATCGTTGAGGGCGGAAAAGTCGTGCTCTCTCATCTCCCCTTTGCCGACGGCCAGCGCGTTCGCGTCCTCGTTGCTGAAAACGACGCCCCCGTTGAAAAACGCCTGTCGATTGAGGAGGTCCGTCGGCAGCTAAAAGGCGCTGTCGAACGCTTTGACGGTCCGTTCGAGCCCATGATCCCGGGCGATGCCTGGGAGGTGCTCAAGTGATCGTGCTCGATACGCACG
>JBKJRK010000525.1:0-9322 GCA_046593135.1 Tepidisphaeraceae bacterium
CCCCCAAGCTAATTCGATGGTGCCGGCTTCGCGTATCTACCTCGCTCACGTGAATCTGTCGCAGGCGCTGTCCATGTTCCTTCAGCAACGTTGCTGCGGCGGCCATGGTGGGGTCCACTTGGCGTCCGTGACCTATATCAAAACATAATGTTGCGTCCGGCAATTGGCGAAAGACCTGAGTGAGTTCCTTCGCAGTACGCCCGATGGGCTTCCGTTTGTCCATGTTCTCGATGCAAACCCGCGATCCAAGTTGGCGCCAAAGCCTGAAGTCACGAATAATGTCAGGATGCACAATAATCGGCCATTCATCAGGAACCTTCGCTAATTGTTCGATAACGGCACGTTCATTCCCTTCACCTATTGCACTGGGTGCGTGAAAGGACACGTATCTGAAGTCGTCAAGTTCAAGTGTTGGAATAGCTGAAATAAGAGGCTCGAGCTCAACTTCCCGGAGCGCGGACAACTCGACCGCATGAATGGCGGCCTCACGCATGACTCGCAGCGCTTGACGGAAATCTCCGTAAGCAATTGCCCCTGTTGAGTATCCGATATGCACCACTTAAAATATCCCGTATTTGCGAGTAAGGGCGGCGAGCTTCTCGTTCTCATCAAAGAAAAAGGAGGTACCATGCTGTGGCTGGCGAGCAGCCCCGCGAGCTTGTCCAAGGTGACGCGTGTAGCTTCCCGCGTGGCCATGATTGTTGGCCAACGAACGGTAAGATTGAGCTTATCAGCCAAACGATCTATTGCGCTCATGTCGTCAGCTTATGTCAAGGTCTCATCGACTGTTGGGCGGCGACACCGTCACAGCTTTACATCGCCCTTGTACTTCAACACCGGCGCGTCCGGGTTCACTTCAGGCCCGAAGTACCGCAGAACCACCAACGGCTCCGTCCCGCTCGTGTTTTCGTACGTCACGCCAGTCTTCGCGGCCGCTTCGGTCACGAACACTTCGTCTTCAGTGAGTTCGTAAAACCCGATCATCTTGGGACTGCTGAGTCGGAGCTTGTTCATCCGGCCTTCGCCTTGGACGCAGATGACGCCGTTCGCGCCGTTGTCCTTGATCGTGACTTTCTGGCCGGGAGAAACGGTGAGTTCCTTGGCGGTGAATAGCTGCTCGCCGTGGACCTTACCGTAGACGATCCACTTGTCGACGTAGCCGTCCTTTTCAGACCCCGCGGCGACCTTGGGTTCGAGGTAGTGGTTTTCCTTGAAATAGGGGTCGACGTTGGCTTCCCAATCAAGTTGCTCGACGATGAAGTCGAGGTCTTTGTGCTTTTCCTTCGGCATGTCCTTGACCAGCAGCGCCCACGGCACTTCGCGGCCTTCGACGAGCGATTGGTACATGCCGAAAACGTCGCTGCCCCACTGCGGCTCGTAGGTGCAGAGCGAGCCGGGGGCGTGGAGGATACACGGGTGGATCAGCCAGCCGGAGCCGGGCTTGAGGCGGTAGGCTTTGCTCAAGTCGAGGATGCCGTTGTCGCCTTTGTTCCAGTCTTCGAGGGTCTTGCGGACCTGGGCCTTGGTGGTCCCAGGCTCGAAGCCCATGAAGGTGTAGGGGAAATTGTTGCCGGTCGCGTTGTGTTGCGGCGGGAAGTAGTAGCTCTCGGGCTTGCCTTCCTGGCCGACGAGGGCCGCCTGCTTCTGCGACTGGTGCATGTGGTGCGGGATTGGGCCCATGTTGTCGAAGAACTTCGAGTAGACGGGCCACTTCTTGTACTTGCCGTAGATGGCGTCGCCAATGACTTTTCCGCCGAGCTCGCTGACGGCGTCGGCGAGCGTGAACCGCTTGCCGGCGTGGACGACGTAGCTCAGGCCTTCGTCGGGCGTGCGGTTGTCGTTGGCCGCGGGCGTGGTCGAGCTGAACCACCGCTCGTCGATGCCGCCGCGGTTAAGGCCGAAGGCGTAGAGGTCCTTCGGGTCGAGCTTGAGCCTTTTGCCGGGTTGGAGAAACGACCGCGGCACCCAGCACGGGGCAAGGCGGAGCAGCCCCCCGCCGTCGCCCAATGCGGCTTCGGCGATTGATTTCACGTTCGAGCTGACGGTCTGTAAATCCTTGACGGTTTTCATGCGCGTTTGACCCTTCAGAAACTTTCCCGGCCCGGGCGACGGCCCGAACGGGGGTCTGAATGTAGCGACTCGCCCTTGTGCTCGCCAGCGTCAATGACCGACCGGCAATTCATCAGGACGTCGCGCATCATCGCGGGGGTCAACCGGCCGGTAAACGTGTTCTGCTGGCTGGGATGAAACGACGCGACGAGACTGGGTGCGCAGTCGAAATGATACATCGCGCCGTGCGCGAAGGCGGGCCTCGGCGAGCGCGGCGGGAGCCAGCCGCGGGATGTATACAGACGCAGGCACGCGTCGAACGCGATTCGCCCGAGCGCGAGCATGACGCGCAGATTGGGCATGAGATCCACGGTCTCTTGGAAGAAATCGGCGCAGTGGGCCACTTCGTCCAACGCCGGTTTGTTGTCCGGCGGGGCACAATGGGCGACGGCGGTGACCGCGGCGTCGATCAGCCGCAGGCCGTCGCCTTCGCGGACGGATTCGGCCTGGGTGGCAAAACCGACTTCGTGCATCGCGCGGAAGAGGAAATCGCCCGAACGGTCCCCGGTAAACATCCGGCCGGTGCGGTTGGCCCCGTGAGCCGCCGGGGCGAGACCGACGAGCAGGAGACGGGCGTCAGGGTCGCCCAGGTTGGGAATGGGTTTGCCCCAATAATTCTCGGAACGAAACGAGGCCCGCTTTTCCGTCGCCATCCGCACGCAGTGTTCGCGCAGACGCGGGCACCGTGTGCAGGACACGATCCGGTCCTGCAACTCGGCCCACGGGTTTACGACAAGAAGTCTTCGCGGCGGACGGCTCATGCCGGAATGGTACGCAACACGCCGGCGACGTATCCGACCGATTCCGCCAGCCCCGGGAGCGGGTCGCGGGCGTCTTTCTCGTGCTCGATTCCGGCGTGTCCGGCAAACTTCACGTCGATAAGTGCCTTGAGAATTCCCGGCACGTCGAGCACTCCCCGGCCGATTTCCACTTCAGACCCGCGGCGCACGAGGTCGGCGACGTCCTTGAGATGCACGTCGTAAAGCCGCGGGGCGAGCTTGTGGATCGCTTCGGCCGGATCGACGCCGGCTCGGGCGGTGTGGCCGACGTCGATGCACACGCCGATCCGCTCGTCGAATTGTCCCGCGACCTTCATCACGTCATACGGCGACTTGAAGATCGGGCTCTCGGGGCCGTGATTGTGAATGGCGAGCTTGATGTCGAATTCCTTGACGAGCTTGTCGAGAATCGGAAACGATTCGGGGTGCGGGTTGCAGACGATCACGGGCGCGCCGATGTCCCGGCCGTATTCGAACGCGTTGCGGATGTTCGCCTCGTCGTTCTCCATCTTGACGACGCCGCAGCTTAAGACATGAATGCCCGCTTCCTTAAACTTCGCGGCGGCCGCCTTGCGCTCGTCGGGCGTACTCTTGAGGGAGAGGTGGGTGTCTTTAATCGAAACGTAATTCAGGCCGACGCGTTGGATGCCCGCGATGACGGCGTCGAGCTTCAATCCGCGGAGGCTGTACGACGCAACGCCGACCTTTAAGCCGTGCCAGCGGTCCGCGCCGGGCTGGCGGACCGCCGGGGCGGCGCCGGCTGGCTCATCGGCCGCATGCAATGTCTCGACTTGCGACAAGTTGAGCATCCCCACGGCGGCGACGACACCCGAGGATCGAAGAAGCTGACGACGGGACGGGCTGGCTGACAAGGGCAATCTCCTTTTGCTTAACGGGTGCGGAATTTGTAGGGGGCGAACCTTGTGTTCGCCCTTGTCTCCTCGCACAGGAACAAAGGGCGAACACAAGGTTCGCCCCTACGAAGACGCCGCTTTTAACCGCGACGGCCTCATGCCGCCGCGGTTTCTTTGATGCGTCCGTCGGCCTCCACCTGATCAAATTTCACGGCGACCTTCTTGCTGACGCCCTGCTCCTGCATCGTTACGCCGTAAAGCAGGTTGGCGATTTGCATCGTCCGCTTGGAGTGCGTGATGACGATGAACTGGCTCTGCTCGACGAACTCTTCGACGATAAGGTTGAACCGGCCGTTGTTGGCCTCGTCGAGGGCGGCGTCGACTTCGTCGAGAATGCAGAAGGGACTGGGCTTGCTCTTGAAGATGCTCATGAGCAGCGCGATGCACGTCATCGTCTTTTCGCCGCCGGATAGCTGGCTGATCGTCGCCGGCTTCTTACCCGGGGGGTGGGCCATGATCTCGATGCCGGCGTCGAGGATGTCGACCTTCCGCATCACAGGAGTCAGGGGTCGTGAGTCAGGAGACAGGGAAGAGGCGTCTGACCCCTGGCCCCTGACTCCCGACCCCTTTTCTTCGACTTCCAGTTCGAGGTAGACGTCGGCCTTGCCACCGCCGAAGAGCTTGCGGAACATGCCCTGAAAATGCTCGCGCACGGCGTTGAACGTCTGCTCGAACCGCAGGCCGGACTCGACGTTGATCTCGTCGATCAATTGTTCGAGCTGGCGCTTTGATTCCGTGAGGTCGTTGAGCTGGGTCGAGAGGAACTGCTCTCGCTGCTCGAGTTCATCCTGCTCGGCGATCGCGTCGAGGTTGACGTTGCCAAGGCGGTGAATCTTTTCGCGGAGGTCCTTGATTTCCTCGGCCACCGCGTCCCAGTCCACATCGCCGGGCTGGTAACCCGAACCTTCATTTTCGCTGAGGCTGGCGTAGCGGTGCGGGAGGTCGAGTTGCAGTTCGTCGAGCGTGCGCTGGACGAGGGTTTCGAGGCGGACTTTCAGCTCGCCGGTCTTCAGCTCGACGCCGTGCAGGGCCTGCTCGACGGCGGCGTGTTCGGCACGAAGCTCTTCGACGCGCTCGGTCAGGCCTTGGACCGAATTTCCGACTTCCTGCACACGGGCGACGAGTGATTCGATCTGGCCGGCTAGCGCTTGCTGCTTCGCGAGGAGTTGGGCTTCGGCCGCTTTCGCCCCTTCCATTTCCCGTTCGACGCCCGCCCGGCGGTTGACAACGGCCTCGGCCGAGCGGGCGATCCGCTCGACCTGCTGGGCAAGCTCCGCCTTCGCCGCGGTCTGGCGCTGCACGTGCTGCTGGCTGGCGAGCTGTTTCTCCTGGATCTGGCCGAGCGAAACGCGCTCGGCGGTGAGCTGCTCGCCGGTCTGGCGGAGCTCTTCGGCGAGTTGATGGTGCGACCCCGTCAGCTCCTCCACCTTCTGCTGCCGCGACGCCTGGTCGGCGTCCATCGCCTGGCGTTTTTCGGCCAGCGTCAATTCCTCGGTCTTGAGCCGGCCCGTCTGATCCAGAAACGCCGCCAGCTCGCGCTCGAGCAACGGCTGCTCGCGATTGAGTGCGGCCAGACGGTCGTCGGCCTGGGCGATCTGGCTCGTCAGCTCAACCTTGGCGGTGTTCGCCTTGTACACGTCGTTCCGCAGCGCGTTCTCCTGCTCCTGCAGTTCACGGGCAGTCGCGTTGCCCTCGGTCACTTGTGCGGTGAGCTGTTCGATACGCGCGTCAACGTCCGCAATCTGCTGGGCGATCGCCGCGAGTTCCGCGTGTCGCGACAGCAACCCCATCGCCGCCGTCAGCGGGCCGGCGCGGAGGGTGCCGTCGGCTTCAATCACTTCACCCGCCTGCGTCACGTACCGGTATCCCGCCGGGCCGGTGCGGTGGAGTTCGACGGCGTCGGTGAGCGTGTCGACGATCACGGTCGTGCCGAGCAGGTGCTCGGCGATCGGGGCGTCAGGCGTTTCGAATCGAACGAGGTCGACGGCCAAGCGGATTTTTTGGGGGTGCTGATTCCAATCGTATGCCGTGGCATGGGCTACCAACCCATGTTCTTCTTCTGATTCGTCTGAAGACACGGGCTGGTAGCCCGTGCCACTTAGGAAGTTGACTCGGCCTTCCAAGTCGTCGAATGCCTCGCGGGCGGCGACGGCCGCGTCGGCGTCCGTCGCCACGAGCCACTGGTCTCGACCGTCGAGCGCGGCTTCGATCACATGGGCGTGTTCGATGTCAACGCGCAGGACATCGGCCACCAGCCCACGGACGAAGGTAAACGTGTCGTCCCGCTGGCGCAACACCGACTTCACGCCTTCGCTGACGCCTTCGCGCTTCGCTTCGAGGTCTTTCAACAGCTTCTGACGGGAATTAAGCCCGGAGCGGTGCTCCTTTGCAGCCCCGAGGTTTTCGCTGAGCTGGGCGATCTGTTTGCCGAGATTCGCCGACTCCGCCCGGCAGGCTTCGAGCTTCGACTGGTGCTCGGCGATCTGCGCCACGGCGTCGTCGAGCTTGGTGCGCGTCGCGGCTTTCTGAGCATCGACAGTCGCGATTTCTCCGACAACAACCCGCCGGCGATCGGCGATGCGGGATTGCTGCGCGGCGATGTTCTTCCGCTCGATCTCGATGGCGCCGAGCCGGCTGTTGGTTAAAGCCAGCTTCCGCATCAGGTCAAGGATGGCACCCTTATGTTGTTCGACGTCCTGACTAATGACGTTGTGACGCAACTGCCCGTCGCGGAACGCACGCTGTTTTTCATCGATTTGCCGGCGGCCGGTCTCAACCTCGCTGGTGAGGCGTGCGAGGGTTTCGCTTTCTGCCGCGAGCGATGCGAGCAATTCGGCCAGCTTCGACTCGGCGTCGGCCTGGTCGCGCGCGAAGGCTTCGACCTGCTCGGCGATCTGCCGCAGCTCGCGCTCGGCGTAGTCCTGGCGCTGCTTCGCCGCCTGCATTGCGGCCTTCGCCTGCACCAGCTCGTATTCCGTCGCCTGCTTCTGCCCGCTTAGCTTCTCGAACGCCTCGCGCTTCTCCGCAAGGTCGGCGGAGGCCTTAGTCAGGTCAGCACTGGCGTCTTCGAGGCGGAAAACTGCGTCTTCGCGCTGGCATTGCAGGTCGGCGAGCTGGCCGTGGTGGGCATGATATTCCTGAAGGGCATAGCCCAGCCGCAGCTCGACGAGCCGGTCATTGTGCTCCTTGAACGTGCGGGCCCGCCCGGCCTGGATCTTCACGCTACGAAGCCGTTTCTCGACCTCCTCGACGATGTCGTTCAAACGGAGGAGGTTCTGGTCAACCTTTTCGAGCTTGCGGACGGCTTCCTTCTTCCGCTGCTTGAACTTTGAAATGCCTGCGGCTTCCTCAAAGATCAGCCGGCGTTCTTCGGGGTTGGCTTCGAGCAGCGCCGAAACGCGGCCCTGCTCGATCACGCTGTACGCGTCGACCCCGACGCCGGTGTCGAGGAACAGCTCGCGCACGTCTTTCAGGCGTGAGCTTTGGTTGTTGATCTGGTATTCGCTCGTGCCGTCGCGGTACAGCCGCCGGCCGACGGAGACTTCGTCGTAATCGAGGTTGAGCGTGCGCGTGCCGTCATCGTCGCGCCGGGGGTTTTCGAAGACGAGGGTGACTTCCGCCATCCCCGCCGGCTTGCGCCCGCCGGAGCCGTTGAAGATGACGTCGAGCATCGCCTCGCCGCGCAACGACTTGGCGGACTGCTCTCCGAGCACCCACTTGAAGCCGTCAACGACGTTGGACTTGCCGCAACCGTTGGGGCCGACGATGCCGGTGATCGGCGCGTCGAAAACGAATTCGGTCCGGTCGGCAAAGCTCTTAAATCCGTGAAGAATCAGTTTCTTAAGTCGCATCCGATGCGGTCCTCCATGACCATTCCTAAGACAGGACTGAGTGCCGAGTACTGAGGACTGAGTTGAAAAATACGCAGTTTTCAGTACTCAGTCCTCATCACTTCTTTACTCCCACGATCGACGCTTCCCGTTCCGGCGTTGTCGCTGATTCGGGGCCTTGTGCGGCGCCGGTGTTGGGCCGGCTGTCTTCGATGACGGGGGCCGCTTCCATCGCGTCTTGCGCGTTGCGCGGCTGCTCGAGCATGAACGACGCAAGCGTGAGCTTGCCGTCAGGCCGGGCGGCGGTGATTTTTTTCTGTTGGGCCAGCGACTGGAGAATGGCGACCACTTCGCCGTAGCCGAAATCAAACTTCTCCTCTTCGGCCGCCCCTTCCCCTCCGAGCCGGACGGCGAGCTCGGCGATGTCGGGACGCGAGAGCATTTTAAGCGGCTCATTTTTCCCGACGTCGCGGAAGAAGATCGTGACGTTGCGCCCCGCGTCCGCCGAGGCGATCATCAAGCGGGCGTCCATCGCGGTGTACATCACCGGGAGGTTGAGCTGGGGCTTGGGGCCGATGAGTGCGATCCGGGGGATGCCGACGCGCGACGCATAAATCAGCGGCTCGCCGTCCGACGGCACGACGTCGAGCGCGAATTTTTCAGTGCGCTCGCCCTCGGCCCTCCCGTCGCGCGGGTCGCCGACCCAGCGGGTGTAGATCGTCTCATCCTGGCGCCGCACGAGCACCTTGTACGCCTCGATGCGTGCCAACGTGTTCTTCGACTCCAGCAGGTCGCGCAGCTTCTGGTTGCGCTCGAGACTACGGGGCAGGGCGCCGAGGGTCTGGACGGCCGGGAGTTGAAACGCGTTGCCGTCGTTACGCGCGATTCGCAGCAGCGCGTCCTGCGCGGCGCCGGAGTCGTCGCCGATAAACACCGACGCCCGCGCCATCGCGAAGGCCACGTCCGGACTCGCATGAACCATCAGCGGCAGCGTGTACTGCAAAGCCGGCTCGCCGACGGCCTCGAGCCCGTAGCTGATCTCCAGCAGCGGCGCGTTGGGCTGCACCGCGGCCTCGGCAAGCTCTTTGGCGCGCGTGACGGCGGCGGCGGGGTTGGGGTTGAGCATCAACTGCTCGACCACCCCCATAAAATGCTCCCAGTCGCCGCGGTAGGCGCCGGGGATGTACACCTCAACCAGCCCTTCGTCGAGTGCGGCCGCGACTTGATAGCTCACGGGCATGACGTCCTTCCGCGGACGGTCGGCCACCTTCTGAAAACGCTGGTTAATGCGGACTTCGATTGCGCGGGCAATCTTCCGCTCCGGATGGCGCAGCCGCAAAATGATAGCACGGTCGTTCTTCACGACCCCGCCGTCCATCACCTTACCCGTCCGCAGGCTCGCGCGGGACTGGCCGGTCGCCTTGGCGGTGTCGTCGAGCGCGTAGCTCGGATTGACGACGATCGGCCCACGAACGCGGGCGAGCGGCTCGATGCCTTCGAGATCGGGCGCGTTGCCGCGCAACTTATTGAGATCGGATTGGAACAGCAGCCCCCCGGACAGGCTGGTGGTTTTGTTGCCGGGAAGGGCCGTCACGCGGACGTCAAAGAAATCGCCCTTGCGCGCGCCCGGCGGGAGCATGCCGTCGACGCGGACGATCGCATAGCGGGGGTCGCGGAGGATCTGCTCAGC
>JBKJRK010000558.1:0-7147 GCA_046593135.1 Tepidisphaeraceae bacterium
TATGACCTTGCCGAACAAGACCTCCGATCGACAGCCGAGCTTCGCGCTGTCGACGAGCGTCTGGCAGCGGCGCAGCCGACACACCGCGCCGCGAACCTTGTCGAGGCGATGACGCTCGGCTGGGAGCGGCTTGTCGCCACCGAGCCTTCGAACCGGCAGATGATCGTCATCACCGACCGGCAGGCGTCGGCGTGGCAGCAGAAAGAAGGCGCTGCCGCGCCCTGGGCAAACCAGCCGCGGGGAAGCGCGGTGCCGACGGAGGTGTTCGTGATTCCGGTCGGCGGGCGGCAGGTCGACAACATTGTCGTCGAGTCGGTCGAGTTGATTGACCCGCCGGCCGTTCGCGGGCAACCGATCGAGATCGAAGTGCGGCTGCGCAACTACGGCCCGGTGCAGCGCGCGTCGCTGCCGCTCGTGATCCGGTCCGGGGACCGCAAGATTCACGAGACGAAAGTGAACCTCGCGCCCGATTCGTCGTCGACTTTCAAGGCGACGATCAAGGAGGGCTTTCCGTCAGCCGGGTCACAGGTGATCTCCGCCGACGTCACGTCAACCGGCTATACGGCCGACGACCGGCTGGAGAGCGCCGTAGAGGTGATTGATCCCGCGCGCGTATTGGTCTTTAGCGGGGACGAGCGCCCCGCCGGCGGGCTGCGGGGCGAGTCGGATTTCGTCCGTGTCGCACTGGCGCCGTATCAAGCCGCGACCGGGCAAGAAGGCCGTGACCCGTGCACCGTTGAGGTCAGACCGGTCGAGCAGTGGGAGGACGCGAAGCTGGCCGGCTACGACGTTGTCATTCTTGCCAACGTCGAACGGCTTGAGCCGCGGCAGATGCGCGAGCTGGAACAATACGTCTACGGGGGTGGCGGGTTGCTGGTGGCGCCGGGGAATCTGTCGCGGGTGGACAACTACAACGACGTGCTCTACCGCGAGGGGGCCGGGCTGCTGCCGGCCGAATTGTTCCCGGCAACGCCGGGCGACGGATCGCAGGCAACGGCGTTGCTCGGTTGGCGGCCGGACCATCCGGTGTTTCGTTTCCTGCGAGGTCGGCCGGACCCGTTGCCGTCGTCCACGATCGGGCGGTATTTCCCGACGCGCCCGCGGCAGCCGGACGGGCGGTCGCTGGCGGAATACGTCTCGGGCTGGCCGTTCCTGGTTGAAGCGCCGCGCCGGGCGGGCGAACGGCGCGGGCGCGTCATCCTCATGACCACGCCGCTCGACATCGACTGGGGCAATCTGCCGTTTTCAAACTTTTATCTGCCGTTCACGCAGTCGCTGATGCGCTACCTGTCCGGCGGCACCCTCGAAGACCGCAACCTCGCGCCGGGCACGCCGATCAACGTGCGTCTCGAGCCGTCACCGTTGAATCGCTCGGCGACCGTGCAGCGGCCGGGCGATCCGAATCCGGCGACGCTGGACCTGCTGCGATTCGGTGACCGGGCGGAGATTCGGTACACAGACACCCGCCGGCCGGGCCAATACCGCTTGGTCATTGCCGAAGAAGGCAAGCCGGCAAAAACGTCGCACTACGTTGTGGCAACGCCGCGCGACGAATCGCAGCTTGCGCAGCTGACTCCCGAGCAGTGGCGGTCCCTTGGCGGGTCACTCGGCTTCAACCGCATCGATACCGCCCGCCAACCGATCGCAGTTGCCTTGTCCGCCTCGCGCGACGGGCGAGAACTGTGGTCCCTGCTCGTCTTTGGTGTGCTTGTGCTGGGCGTCGTCGAACTCGCCATGGCTCGGGCGTATTCGCGAACCGGCGAAGACGACCGCGAGCCGGATTCGGTCTCGATCGCTCAGACGGATCGTGGCTAACCTTTCCGAGACCGTTTTTCACTGCACCGCGGTGACTTTGGAAGCTGCGACGCCTGCGTCGCCTCCTGCGTCGCCTCCTGCAGTCAACACGATCCGCAAGAGGCGACGCAGGCGTCGCAGCTACAAAGTGGTGAAAACCGCTCTAAGTCTTTGATTTCCGTCATGCGGCGTGCATGATCACCCGCCGCATGAATTCGGTGAACGATTCGACGGTGTTGCCGCCGACCTCCCGCCCCCGGAGTTTACGGCGGCGCGAGAGGGCAAGTCCGACACACGTCGCGCTCGCCGTGCTGATTTACGCCTTTTTCGCAGTTTTTTTCGTCTGGCCAATTCTTCAGGTTGTTTACACGGGCTTCATTACGCCGGAGGGTTCGTTCTCGTTTCGATACGTCGGCCTGATCTTCACCAACCCCGTGCTTCGCGAAGGGTTATTCAACGCGACGCTCGTGGCGGTGCTCGTCACAAGCCTGACACTCCTGTTGTCGCTGCCGCTGGCCATTCTGAGCGTGCGCTACGATTTCCCTGGCCGGGCGCTGCTCGGCGGGTTGTTGCTGGTGCCGCTCGTGTTGCCGCCGTTCGTCGGCGGGATCGGCTTTCGCTTCTTACTCAGCCGACACGGTCCGCTCACGCAACTCGTCGGCGGCGGCGGAGAAGCCGGAATCGACTGGCTGGGGAATTATCGCCTCGGGGGAATCGTGCTCGTCGAGGCGCTGCATCTGTATCCCATCATGCTCCTCAACCTGCAGGCGGCTTTCGCCAACATCGACCCCGCACTCGAACAAGCCGCTGCCAACATTGGGGCGAGCCGCTGGACTGTCTTTCGCAAGATCACGCTGCCGCTCGTCCGGCCCGGCCTTTTTGCCGGGTGTACGCTCGTCCTCATCTGGAGCTTCACCGAGCTCGGCACGCCGCTTATTTTTCAATTTTATGACATCACGCCGGTGCAGGTGTTTCAGCAGATCACCGACGTCTCGGACAACCCGCTGCCGTATGCGCTGGTCGTCGTGATGCTGATCGCGTCGGCGTTGCTTTACGTCATCGGAAAGGTGCTACTCGGGCGGGGGTTTGAAGCGGCGACGACGAAGGCGTCGGTGGCGGGATCGGCCAAGATGCTACGCGGCGTGAAAGGGATGTTCGCCGCGCTCCCGTTGTTCGCGGTGTTTCTACTCGCGGTTCTGCCGCACCTGTCCGTCATTCTCACAAGCCTCACAGCGACCGGCGCTTGGTACAAGACCATTTTGCCGGCACACCTGACGCTCGGCCATTATCGCGCCGCGCTGGTCGACGAACTGGCTTTGCCGAGCATCGCCTGGTCGATCCGCTATGCGCTGTCGGCGACGGTTGTCGCGGTCATTGTGGGGCTCGGCGCGGCTGTACTGATTGTCCGCAGCAAGTTACCCGGACGCGGCGTCATTGACGCGCTGTCGATGCTGCCACTCGCGGTGCCGGGGATCGTGCTGGCGTTCGGTTATTTGTCGATCAGCATCTGGTTCAAACGGCAATTGGGTGAACGCACGCCGACGTTCCTCGACGTGCAGGAGTACCCGGTCGTGCTGCTCGTGTTCGCCTACGCCGCCCGGCGTCTGCCCTACGTCGTGCGAACCGCCGTGGCAGGGTTGCAGCAGACGCCTCGGGATCTGGAACTGGCGGCGGCGAACCTCGGTGCGTCGCGGTTCGCCGTCCTCTCCAAGATCACTGTTCCCCTCATCCTTGCCAACCTCCTGGCGGGGGCGCTTCTGGCGTTCGCCTTCGCCATGCTGGAAGTCGGTGACAGTCTCATCCTTGCCCAACGGGCGGACTATTATCCGATCACCAAGGCGATTTTCGAACTCGCACAACGCCTCGGCGACGGCGTTTACATCGCCAGCGCGCTGGGCGTCTGGGCGATGGTCCTGCTCACGCTGACGATCCTGTCTGCCAACGCGCTTCTCGGGAAAAAGATGGGGGCCGTCTTTCGGGTTTAACCTGCTTATGCGATTCCAACGACGCTCGGTTAACTCCGCCCTATTTTTCGTGACGCTCGGCGCAAGCCTGGCGTTATTGATTGGTTGTTCGCAAACCCACGGCAACCGCGCCGGCGGACTGCGGCTGGTGACAAAGGCGGGGGAGCTGCGCGGCGTCGCCGGGAAGCAAGTGACGCTTATTGGCACGGCGCGACGTTCGACCGTCGGCGACGCGTCCGTCGAACTACGCGGAGGCTCCGTTGACCTGCCTGCTTATGCGTGGCCGGAGGGGTTGATCGATCAGCCGGTCATGGTGACCGGCACGTTGATCGGGGCCGCCGGGGCCGACGGCCGACGCGTCTTTCGCCTGGGGGAAATTGAAGCGGCGGACCGGTGGTCGCGCTGACGCGCGAGCGGATTGGCGCGAGCTTGACATGTTGGCCTTCAGAACCGGTCCGAGGACGGGCCGGCTCCCCCGGGGCAATCGAGCCGGCCCGTCCCCGGGCCGGTGTTTTCATCGCGGACGGCGTTGCCGGAAGGCCGGCGCTTGTGTGGCCCGTGTGGCACGGATAGCGTGTTGGGCATGACGAGCAATCGGATAGTGCGGCCGCTGGCTGGCATGATCGCAACCGGCATAGCGCTGGCGAGCGCAGCCGGGTGCTGGAATCGTGACAACGCGCAGCCGCTGTCCCCGGACGCGTTTGTGGCGCGGCGCGTCGAGGGGCGGTCGGACCCCGCGCCGATTGACACGCCGGGACAGGTGGTGGTGGACGGCGTGAAGCCGCCCGGCGACGAGCGTGTCGTCGACACGCGCGACCTCAACGAGATTTCTCCCGCCGTTCGTCAATCGGTGCGCGCCCCCGGCGAGAATGAAAAGACTGTCGGCGACGGCGGTAAAGCGTCGTCGCCGACAACCCACGCCGTCGCCCCTGAAGCCCAACCGCAAAAGGTTGCCGAGCCGGTTCCGGGCGCCGTTGACCCGAGCGGTCAGTACGTGGTGTTCGGAACCGTTCTGGCGGAAGTGAACAACCGCCCGATCTACGCCCACAAGCTGCTGGGCATCCTCGACAACGCGCTGCGGGCGGAGGCCCAACGGTACGACGCCCGCGCGTTTCGTCCGGTGGCGGCCAAGCTCATTGCCGATGAAATTCGCAACCAGCAACGCAACGAATTGGTCTTCGCTGTCGCCGAAAAGTCTCTCGAAGCCCGCGAGAAGCAGGCTGCAAAGTCCATGACCGAGCAGTGGCAGAACGACGAAGTCACCAAGGCCGGCGGCTCCCTCGAACTCGCCAAGCGCCGCTGGGCCGACGAAGGGTGGGACTTCAACGACCGGCTCGATTACCAGTACCGCGTTTCGATGACCCGCATGTTTTACCAGCGGCGGGTGTTTCCGCTCGTGCACGTTACCGCGTACGACATTCGCCATTACTACGAAACCCGCAAGGATGCAGAGTACACTCGCCCCGCACGGGCGAAGTTCCGCGTCATCAAGATCGACGCCAAAACCCTGAAACTCGCCGGCGGCGACGCCGAGGCCAAGCGACTTGCCGACGAGATTCACGCGAAGGCGTTCGATGCAGACTTCGAGTCCCTCGCCCGGGCCACCAACGACCCCGTCCTCCAGGCCTCCGCCGGCCTCGTTCCGGGCAATGCGGAAGGCTGGCTTCCGAAGGGGACTTACGTCGCCGAGGCGGTCGAGAATGCGGTGTGGGCGCTGAAGCCGGGGCAGGTGACGGACGTCGTCAAGGAAAAGGGCGCCTACTACGTCGCGAAGCTGGAGGATAAGCAGGACGCGGTTGCCCGCGCGTTCGAAGAGCCGGCCGTCCAGGCGAGCATCGAAGAAACGCTCCGTGCCCAGCAGTTCAAGGAACTTCAGGATCGTTTCCAGAACAAATTGATCCGAGAGGCCGCTGTCCAGGAACACCCACAGATGATGCGGGTCGCGCTCGACATGGCGATGCAGCGGTACGCGAGTTGGGCGTCGGCGGACGGCGCCAAGCAATAAGAGCCGTTCACCCCAAATCCTGCTTCGCCATCGACTCGACGATTCTCGTCGCCAGTTCCACGGCGGCCAAGCCGTCTTCCGCGGACACGACCGGCGGCATTTCCCCTCGCACCGCCGCGATGAATGATTCGAGCTGCGCGCGAGCCGGCTCGACGTCGTCGATTTGCAGCTCTTCGACGTTGACGATGTCCGCGTAGTTGAGTTGCGACAGGTCCGTCACTTCGCCCGAGCGTATTTTTGCGAACACGTCCCGCATGGAATCGACGTTGCCGCTCCGGCGGACGACGATGCCGTATTTTTTCTGGTAGTCGAGCGAGACGTACGCGTCGGGGCTGAAGACGCGAAGCTTACGCTCGGTCTTCAGCGCCAGGCGGGAGGCCGTCAGGTTGGCGACGCAGCCGTTGGCGAAGCTGACGCGTGCGTTGCAGATGTCCTCGTGCGGGCCGATGACGTTCACGCCGACCGCGTCGACGCGCTCCATCGTCGAATTGGCGAGCCGGAGCACGATGTCGATGTCGTGAATCATGACGTCCAGTACGACGCCGATGTCGATGCTGCGAAAGGTCATCGGGCTGATGCGGGTGACCTCAATAAACCGCGGCTGGAATCCCAGGCGGTCCATCGCGCGGATGGCGGGGTTGAACCGCTCGATATGCCCGATCTGCACCACCGCCCCGGCCTGGCCCGCGCCGCTCTTTGCGGCCGCCACGATCCGGCGGGCTTCTTCGACTGTTTTGGCGATGGGCTTTTCGATCAGGCAGGCAATGCCGCGCTCCAGCAGCGGCACCGCGACGGTTGCATGAAACTCCGTCGGGACGGCGACCGTCGCCGCCCGGATGTGAGGCAGGAGTTCTTCGACCGTCCCGAACGCCTCGCAGTTGTATTCCTCCGCGGCGTCGGCGGCGGCGTCGGGGTTGGTGTCGTGGACGCCGACCAGGCTCACGCCCGGCATCTGCGAATACACGCGCGCGTGCAGCCGGCCCATTCTCCCGCAGCCGATGACGGCCACGGGGAGGGGGTCGGGGACGGACGAATCGACGCCGGACTGCTTAAGACTGCTCACGCGCGAATGCTTACCGCGCCGGGGCACGAATAGAAAGCTCGGACGCGTCGTTCGGCTCCCCGGAGCGCGTCGTGCGGGAGATTTGCCGTGTGGCTGCGTCGCCCGAGTCGCCTAGTGCGTTGACACGTTACACCGACCGACGCAGGCATCTGCGCTACAGTCTCCACAACGGCTCCAAGGCAGCTTCTACACCGTCAGAAAGATCTGGCCCTCTTCGATGCTTAGTTCGACGCCCGCGGCTTTGGCAGCTTCCTGGAGGGCGGCGTCGAGCATGACGACAGGGTCGGGGCCGACGGTCAGCCGCCGCATGATGCCGTCGCC
>JBKJRK010000198.1:0-7096 GCA_046593135.1 Tepidisphaeraceae bacterium
ATGCTGGCGTCGGCTTGGCGGAGCCTGTCGAACACGTGCGGGAGAAACGCGGGGCGAATGCCTTCCCCCGTATCGCTGACCGACACTTCGGCCTGGCCTTCCGTCGACGTCAAGCAAATCTCCACCTGCCCGCCGGGCGGCGTGAACTTGATGGCGTTGCTGAGCAGGTTCCACACGACCTGCTGGAGCCGGTTGCCGTCGCCGCGAATTGCGCCGGCGTGGGAATCGATCACGGGGATGAGCCGAATGCCTTTGGCATCGGCGGCGGGGCGGACGGCGTCGAGGGCGGCTTCGATGACGGCTGGCAGGTCCACGGGCCCGACGTCCAGCCGCAGCTTGCCGGAGATGATCCGCGACAAATCGAGCAGGTCTTCGACGAGCTGCGCCTGGGCCCGGGCGTTGCGCTCGATCGTTTCCAGGCCCTGCGAAACTTCCTCCGCGTCAAGCCCGCCGGTGCGGAGAAGCTGCGCCCAACCGAGCATTGCGTTCAGCGGCGTGCGGAGCTCGTGGCTCAGCGTGGCAAGAAATTCGTCCTTCGAGCGGTTGGCGGCCTCGGCCGCGCTGGCGAGCGTTTCGGCTTCCGCGCGGGCCGCCTGCTCCGCGGCAAGGAGCTGCTCGCGCTCGTGTTCGGAATGTTCGCGCTCCGTGATGTCGGTGACGCTCAGAATGTGGTACGCCACCGGTCCGTCGGAGCCCCCGGCTTTGACGACGGTCACGTCCACTTCGACGGGAAATCTCGACCCGTCGCTCCGCTCGAACGTCGACTCGAACGTGTGATGCCCTCGTTCGCACGCGATCCGGAGGTGGCTGGGGACTTCGGTGCGGTACTCCGGCGCAAACACGTCGAGCACCGACCGCGGCGACGGCCCGCCGGGAGTCAGGCGGCACCGGCGGGCGAAGGCGGGATTCGACATCTCAATGGTGACGCCGTCGGCCCCGGTGACGACCAGTCCGAGCCCGGCGTGCTGGAAGAGGTCGCCGTACCGGCGGAGGGTCTGCTCGACGCGGCGCTGCTCGGTCACGTCCGCGACGAGCGCGACGATGCCGCGGACGCTGCCGTCCGGGGCGCGATCGGCGACGTAAGTGATTTCCGTGTCGCGGACGACGCCGTCCCGGTGCGGCGTCGGCCCGTCAAACTTCACGGATTCACCGCCCAGCGCCCTGGCCAGGTAAGGCCGCCGCTGCGCGTACGCCGTTTCGCCCAGGACTTCCCGGACTGTCCGCCCGACGATGTGCCCCGGCTCCACGCCGAACCACGTGTCGTAATGCCCGTTTGCGAACCGGTATACTTCGGCCTGATCGACGTAAGAAACGAGCACCGGCAGTGAATCGGTGACGAGGCGTAGCTGGTCCTCGCTGGCACGGAGCGACCGCTCGGCGCGTTTCCGTTCGGTGAGGTCGAGAATGAATCCCACGAACCGTTGGTCGCTTCCCCCGAGATACGCCTTGCCGACGAGCACCGGGACGCGGGAGCCGTCTTTGCGGAGGAATTCTTTTTCGTAGGGGTCGGCGCGCCCCGTCCGGAGCATTTCGCCCATGGCTGCTTCAACGCGCGGCAGGAATTCGGGGGCGGTCAGGGTTTTCCAGTTGAGGGCGCCTTCGAGCAATTCTTCCCGCGGGTAGCCGACGAGCCTGAGGAACGCGTCGTTTGCCTCGTAGAGCCGGCCGCCAACGTCGCCGATCATCATGCCGACGATGTTAGCGTTGGTGAACATGCGGAGGCGCGATTCGCTCTCGCGGAGCGACACGTTGGCCTGTTCGAGCGCCTGTTGCGAGCCGCGCAGCTCGGCGGCGGCATGCTCGGCGGTCATGCGGGCGCGGCCTTCGGAGTGGGTAAGCAGGAACAGGAGCAACGACAGCGTCGAACCCGCGATAATGACGGCCGGGACGACGACCGGCCGGAAGCTGAGTTCGGGGCGCGGGTGGGGGCGGAAGCGGAACGTCCATCGCCGCCCGGCGACATTCAGATCGCGGTTGACGCCGGTGGGGGCGGTGTCGGTTGCGGCGGCCAGGGAGCCGTGGTCGGTCTGGTCGATCAGCGTGTCGCCGTCATAGAGCGAGAAATTGATCGGGGTCTGGCCCTCCGCGAACAATCCGTCCAAGACTTCGCCGGAGCGGAACCCGGTGAAGACGAACCCGCCCAGTTCGGCCCGGCGGGCGCCGACCGTCGCGGGCGCCTGGCCGGTGTGGTAAACGGGCAGGTACAGGAGCAGGCCGCGCAAGTCCGGCTCCTCGGTCCCGTGGTTGAGCATGACAAGCGCCGTCGCCGCAGGCGCGGCGGTATCCCGCGAGCGGTCCATCGCGTCGCGCCGAAGCGGGTCGGAGTGCGCGTCATGGCCGACGGCCGAGCGGGTCCACGCGGCCTCTGGCGCGCTGTAGACGATGGGGAATATTTCGTCCGCCTCGCCGACTTCGCCCCCGTCGGACCACACTGCAAAGTGGTTCTCACCGACGGTACGCATGACCTTTTCAAACGCCTGCCGTTCCTCCGCTCGGAGCCGGAGGTTGAAGCCCATGCTCCGGATGCCGGGATAATTGCGGTCCAACTCCAGGCGGTCGACGTACGCGATAAACTCGCCGCGGTGCAGCGGGATCTGAAGCGCCCCGTCGGGCAGGCGGGTCGACAGCAGGCCCGCCGCCCCGCGGAGCAGCGACACGTAGCTTTCCATCCGGCTCTGTACGCGATCCCGGGCGGTTTGCGCCGCTTCGCGCGCGGCGGAGTCGATGCGAAGGCGGTCCTTCGACCAGACGTAATATGCGATGGAAAACGTCGAAAGCAGCGTGCACGCCAGCACCACCCACGGCAGGATCCGGGGTCGCAGGGCGCCCGGGGAAGCTGGCGGCATTGGGTCCGAAGTGGCTTCTACGTTCATCCCGAGGTCCCGCCGGAAACCGACGTGTGCAGCACCGTTTTGTCGTCGGCGGGTCCGGCCGTCACTCTACCCGCCTTGAATCGTGAGGCAAGTCGGGATGTGGAGGTCCGTCCGGGCGGAACGTCCTTCGCGTTTGGTTCATTTCACGTTATACAGAGCGGGGGACTTGCGACGTAAGGAGTCGGCAATGGGCGAGCGTGAGCTTCGGGAAAAGTACGGCGGCAAGCTGCCCAAGGCGATTAACCGCGCGATTCGCGCCGAAATCCCCGGCGGCGGGGCCGCGCTCGACAAGCTTACGCATCTCGCCGCCGTCATCCTGCAAGCCCGCTGGACCGACCACGCCGGGCGGCAGACCGCCGAGGCCAAGGCGTATTTCAAGCACAAGAGCGAAGTTGTCGCCAAGATGGAAGCCCAAGTCCGCAAGGCCTGGGGCGTTAAGCCCGAGCAGGAGTCCAAGCCCGCGAAAGCCGCCAAGCCCGCCCGATTCGTCAAGACCGGCCCCAGACCCAAACCGGCGGGCAAATCCGGCAAGCCGGCGGGCTTCGCCAAGGCCGGCAGCCGCCCCAAGCCTGGTAAGCCCGTCAAGCGCGCGACCAATCCGGTTCGGGACGGCAGGTAGATTTTCCCCTGCTTCATCGGAATGATCGCGTCTTTTCAACCGACGGGAGCGACGCATGCACAAAAAAAACCGCGGGGTGCAATCCCGCGGCTTGGTGAAAATCGAAGCTGATGTTTGGTCCGCTGACCTACACCGACGTTTTCGTTTCCGTCCGCGTCGTCCGCGATCGACTGTCTCTCCTTAGCCCTGCGACGTTATCCGTGGGCCATCGACCTGCGGAATCGGCGCTGAATGATGTACGCCAGTCCGAGCCCGACCGATCCTGCGATCGCCGCCGGCGGCAAGGGGATAGCGGTGGGGGAGACGGGGGCGAATACGGAAACGACCGCGGGTGGGCTTGAGCCGGGGTCGAAGCTGACACGCGCCTCGCCGACAAGGCCGAACTCAGTGGCGTCGGTTTTTACAAACGTCGGCCCGCCGGCCTGGAAGGAAAAGTGCAGCACGTCGCCGTCCAGCTCGCGGAACACGCTGGTCGCGCCGTTTCCCGGGCCGAGGTCAGTTCGAAAGTCCACGTCGGTGAGGAACCCTTTAAACCCCGACACGCTGAATCCGTCGGCGGGTTGGGCGTCAACGAGCGTGTAATAAAAATCGAGGGTGCCGGAAACCGTCTCGCGGACGACCTGCGTCCGCATCTTGCCGAGCACCACCGGCGGCATCCCTTCCAGGAAATCCACTTCCAGTGGGATCAGCATCTCGGCAATAATCTCCCCGGCCAACTCCGGCCGGTCCGCAAGCGAAACGCCGGTCAAGGGGTCGATCGAATTGATGTCCCCCCCCGGCGCAACAATACGCGCTTCGGCATGCCCGGGCCCAACGAGCCCCAGGAACACCGCAAGCAAAGCTCCAGCATTCATCCGCCGAATAACCGCGCGACGACGGCTCATCAGGGTCGACATGGCAGGTTTCCTTTCGTTCTGCACCCAGCAGAAGTGTCTTCACCATTCTACTCCGAATTCGCTAAATCATTGGAACGTGCAAAGTTTGCGGTCGCCCGGAAAATGTCGGGCGGAAATGCGCTCTAAACCCGTCCGCAGCGGAGGCGTTAAACCACAGTAAAACATTTTGGGACAAAGAGTTGTCGGCATCCGCTTGAGGCGTCGCCTCCGCCGGAATAGGCCGCTACGTGGGCGTGAAGGCGACGGCATGAGGACGGCGTTAACCTTGACACAATCGTTATACTCCGTACCGCAATGGACCTCACGTCATCTGACGCATCCGCCCGGACGCCCCTGCGCTCGTGGCCCGTCATTTTCGTTTTCGCGCTGCTTTTGGTGGCAGTGTGGTACTTGCGCTGGCAGGGGCGCTACACGTGGTGCGCGTGCGGGCGTTGGTACCCCGTCTCGTTTCACGTCAATTCACAGCACAACTCGCAACACGTATTCGACGCCTACAGCCTCTCGCATCTGCTGCACGGCATCCTGTTTTTCGGATTCCTCTGGCCGTTCCGCCGGTGGCTCAGCCTCGACATGCGCGCGGCCGTCGTGGCGACGATCGAAATCGCCTGGGAAATGCTCGAAAACTTCCCCGTCATCATCAACCGCTACCGCGCCGCGACCGTCTCCCTCGGCTACACCGGCGACTCCGTCGCCAACTCCCTCGGCGACGTCGCCGGCTTCGTCGCCGGCTTCTACATCGCCCGCAAGATCGGCCTGTGGCGGTCGCTCGCCGTGTTCGTCGTCGTCGAACTGCTGATGCTGTGGATGATCCGCGACAACCTCAGCCTCAACATCCTGATGCTCCTCTGGCCGATCGACGCGATTCGGAAATGGCAGGGCGGGGGTTGAAGGGCAGTCCTCGATGCTCAGCCTGGACTGCGCGGCAAAGGTGGACGACTGACGATATCCGACTTATGATATAAGTCGAACGACATAACATATAGGTCGGATTCCATGCTCGCCACTTTGCTCGGTTCGGTCAATAAGGAACGCGCGCTCGTTTATCTCGTGGCCCGAGGCAAAGGCTATTCGCGCGAGATCGCCCGCTTCTTTGGCACGTCGCTGTACCCTTTACAAAACGCGCTGGAGCGACTGGAGGCGGCCGGCGTGTTGGTCAGCCGGAGGATCGGCAGCACACGCGAATACGAGTTCAACCCGCGTTACCCGGCGCGGGCCGAATTGGCGAGTCTGCTGAACCGCGCATTGGCACTTTATCCCGCCGCCCTTCGAGAATCGCTCCTGCTCAGTCGCTCCCGTCCACGTCGCAAGGGTAAGCCGCTGTGAAGCGCGTTGGGGACATGTCGGCCGAAGAAGTCGCGGGCATGGTATGCCAGGCGCTCGCAGACTCCGGTATTATCGTGACGCTTACCGGCGGAGCGTGCGTGGCCATCTGGTCGGAGGGCAAATGCGTCTCGCGCGACCTCGACTTTATTGAGGAAGGACCGGTATCTGCCCGCAAGGTTCGTGACGTACTGAAGCGGCTCGGATTCGAGCCGACAGGACGGCACTTCGCCCATCCCGAGACCACAGTCTTCGTTGAGTTCCCGACCGGTCCGTTGATGATCGGCGGCCAGCGGGTCGAGCGTGTGAGCGAACGAAGCGTCCTCCGTGATCTCCGTGGTGAAACTGCATTGGGCTTGCCTCACCACCCGCCGTCGTCCGACTTTTGCAGATAGGTGAAATAGCACATCTGCTCCACCCCGTCCTTCATCCCGCGCAGTGAGAACAGCTTAAAAAACCAAGCCAAATCGCGCTCCGTCGGCCCATCGTCCGGCGGGGCCGACGCGTCGCCGACGATCTCGGCGGAGGGGAGGCCCATGACGTGGTCGGCGAGGTACGCGATGTTTATCTCGTCGGACGCTTGGGTCGAGAGGACGAACAGGTTGTGCTCGCGGATGGGGGCGCGGAGGTATCGGTCGGCCATTTTTACGTCGATGGCGTCCAATGCCGCGAGGTAGGCGACGGTTTTGGGGTCCTGCTTCCATTCCAAGGCTTGCCGCTCGTCTTCCTTGAAGCCGTCGAGGGCGGCGTCGAAGTGGGCCTGCAGGCGCTCGTAGAAGGTTTCGACCTCGTCGCCGGCGAGCCAGCGCACGATCATCACCTCGCCGGGCCGGCGAGAGATGTGGTAGTCGTTGGTCGACAGGTTATACGTGGCGGGAAAATTCAGCAGACTTTCCGCATCGGCGAGGGATGGGTCGGGAAGCACGGGGCTGTCGGGAGACCGTGATTTTTCCAGCCGGCCGACGGTGCGCTGGATGTCGCGGGCGACCGCCGGGTCGAGCTGTGGGCGGACCTCGGCGTCGAATTTCCGACGCGCTTCAAAGACCGCGCACAGCTCGGCGTGCATACGGAACTCGTCCGATTTGTCTTTGGCACGGTCGGCCGGGTTGGCGGGGGTTTCGGCCGGGTCTTCGTCGGGTTCGTCAAACATAGGGCGGATAGGGTATCGGAAATAGGCGATTTGGTCCCGGCGGACGATTCGGTCGCTCCGCGGTTAGAACAAGTTCACGTCGCGCGTAGCAGGCACCAGCGATCGCCGCTTGCGGTTTCGCAGGCCGGAGTGCGCTTTTCGGTCTGGGAGACCGCAACCGCCCGGTCGGCCGGACTGACACACGACGCTTTCCCGCTGGGGCCGCGGTGAACTTGCTCAAATCGGCCAATTACATTTA
>JBKJRK010000283.1:0-4995 GCA_046593135.1 Tepidisphaeraceae bacterium
GACGCGGCATAGGCCGGGCCCCCCTTGGGGCTGGCTTGCAACGCCGCGTCGGACACAATGTTGACGATGGTTCCTTCGCCACATTCCCGCATCCCCGGCAAAAACGCCCGAACGCACAGGTACGTGCCGGTCAGATTCGCGTCAATTACCTCTTGATAGTCTTCGATGCTTAGCAAGTCGAACGATCGCCGGGGGACGTTGGTCCCCGCTGCGTTTACGAGTACCTGAACGGTAGAAAATGTCGCCAGGACCTGACGGCTCATTGCATCAACGTCGGCGCGGCGGCCGACGTCGCAAGGACAAACCAGTGCGCGATTGCCAGTATCGCCCGCGCGATGCGCGGTCTCTGTGAGTGCGTCCTCGCGGCGCCCGACGAGTGCGACGTGCCATCCGTCCTGCAACAGTCGCAGCGCGACGGCTCGTCCGACGCCGCTGCCGGCGCCGGTAACGACCGCGTACTTTGAATCGTTCCGTTTGTTCATCTGCTGCTCCGCCGGACGTCTCGCTGGATAAGCCCAACTGCTTGGGCGTTTTTCATTGCACCATAGCGAGCTATGGTAGCTGCGTCGGCTGCGTCGCCTCGTGCAGTCAACACGATCCGCAAGAGGCGACGCAGGCCTCGCAGCTACATCGTGGTGAAACCCGCTCTAAGTGGAAGTGCTCGGGACGTCGATCCATTTTCTTTCACGAGTGGACTTTAGTGCCGCGTCCATTACCGCCTGCACCTTCACTCCGTCTGCGAAGGACGGGACGCACGGACGCTGCTCGGTGATGGCGTTAACGAACTCCACGTCCTGGTCATAACGGAACGTCACCAGCGGGTCGCCAGAGCGGGGGTCGCGTGGGGAGCCGGGAAGTTTCAGGAATGCTTCCGGAACCGGCAGCGTGCGCAGGCCCGCTTCACCTTGCCGCGCGAGCTGGATTTCGTTGGGGCGTTCGAGCAGATAAACGAGCGAGCCGTCGCTGCCGTTGATCTCGCAGTAGTCGCGGCTCGCGCCGCCTTCGCCGCGGCCGGTGGCGACCTTGGTGCTTTCAAAGACGCCGGTGGCGCCGCTGCGGAACTCGGCAAGGATGGAAACCCAGTCCTCAAGGTCGCTGGTTTGGCCGTCGCGGTGGTCGAGGAACCGCCGTGTGTCGGCGACCAGCCGGCGGATGTCGCCGGCGAGCTGGTGCGCGAAATCGATGCGGTGGGAGAGCATGTCCCCCAGTTCGCCGCTGCCGGCCAGTTTTTCGACCTGCCGCCAGCCGAGGTCCCGGACGCCCCAGTCCTGAAACCGCTGCGTGCGGACGTGATACGCTTTGCCGATGTCGCCGGCCGCGACGAGGTGCGCGACGTACCGCATCGCGGGCACGAAGCGGTACGTGAACGCCGTCATGTGCCGCACGCCAGCGGCTTCGGCCGCCCGGAGCATACTTAGCGACTCGGCATGGTTCATTGCCAGCGGTTTTTCGCACAACACGTGCTTGCCCGCCTCAATCGCCGCCAGCGCGATCGGCGCGTGCGAAACGTTCGGCGTGGCGATCACTACGGCGTCGACGCCTCCGTGCGCGAGCGCCGCGCGGTAGTCGGTAAACGTCGCGTCGACCCCAGCCCGCGTCGAGCCCCGCCGCAACATATCCGGGTTGCTGTCGCACAGCGCGACCACGCGCGCCCGATCGCCGCACAGGGCGAAGCCGGGCAAGTGGTTGGCCAGCGCGATCCCGCCGCAACCGATGATGGCGATCCCGAGGGTCATGGTCGCACGGTCATACCCGCGCGGGCCGCCGTTTTCGAGTTACATTCTTCCGATGGCAGGGCCGTTCACTTTTTCCGGAGGGAGGATGTTTTGGCACGGGCTCCAATTCCCGGCCAATGCGCGCGTGGTTCTTCGCGCACGTCTGAGACGTCGGGCAACACAATATTTTCCCGGCCCCACTTCACGCCCAGCCGGCGGGCCAAGCCGGCCGCGTCAAGCGGTGAGCGGACTTTCACGTCGTTGTCGAAATAAACAAACACGTCCCGCGCCGCCCGCTTCGGCGCCGCCTTGCCGCTGGCGCGTTCACCTTTCTTCGGCTCCTCGCCGCTTCGCCACAGCTTGAACCGCTTCGCCCATTTGTCGAGAGCCGCGTCGGTATAGCCGCTCGTGTAGAGCACTTCGTCGCCGTGCAGGCGGGCGTAAACGAAGTCGGCGGTGACGTCTTCCATGTAAGGCCACTTGCCCGCGGTCTCGGCAATGACCAGTGCGATTTTCTGCTTGCGCAGCATCGCCACGAATTCCGGCGTCTTAAAACTCTCGTGCCGTACTTCGATCGCATGACGAATCGGCGGATTCGCATCGGCGGCGACGTGAACCCGCCCCTTCATCCATGCGTCGTGCCGCTCGGCGAGCTTCGTCGCGGCCTTCGTGTCGCGTGGGAGCTGCGCAAAGAAGTTCTCCATTCGCTCGGCGTCAAACTGAAGCGACGGCGGTAGTTGCCACAGGATCGGCCCGAGCTTTTCACGCAGGAGCAATAGCCCCGACGCGAAGAAATTTGCCAGAGCCGACTCGACCCCGACGAGCCGCCGCATGTGTGTGATGTACCGGCCGGCCTTCACCGCGAAGACGAAGTCTTCCGGCGTTTGCTCGTACCACTTGCCGAAGCTGGACGGCCGTTGAAGTGAATAAAACGTCCCGTTGATCTCGATCGAGTTCAGCGCCCGGCTCGCGTACGCCAACTCGCGGTTGTGCGGCAGCCCTTTCGGATAAAACGTCCCCCGCCACGGGCCGTAGGTCCAGCCGGAGATTCCGATACGGGTGGCTGCTGCGCAAGGCAGGTCCCGCTTGATCGAGCGTTTCATGTTGAGCATCCTGCGGCCGCGAGTTCCTTCTCATAGAACTCCGCCGCCTCGCTCCCGAAGCAGCAAAAGATCACTTGCTCGATCTCGAAATACGTTTCCAGGAACCGTTGCGCTTCGCACACCGCAATCTTCGTCGCGCGGGCGAGGGGGAAACCGTACACGCCGGTGCTGATGGCGGGAAACGCGATGGTCCGGATGCCGTGCTGGAGGGCGAGAGTAAGGCTGTTGCGGTAACAGCGGGCGAGGTCTTCGTCCTCGTGGCGGCTGCCGCCGTGCCAGACCGGACCGACGGTGTGGATGACGTGGCGGGCCGGAAGGTTATAGCCGGCCGTGATGCGTGCCTCGCCGGTCGGGCATCCGCCGAGCGTGCGGCATTCCGCCAGGAGCCCGGGCCCCGCCGCCCGGTGAATCGCGCCATCGACCCCTCCGCCGCCGAGCAAGCTGGAATTGGCCGCATTAACGATGGCGTCGACGGCGAGGGTCGTGAGATCGGCTTCAATAACGCGCGTGCGTTCCATGTCGGTTATCCGAAGTCAGTCGTCCGTTGTACATACAACGGTTCGTACGATTCTGACAACTGACAACTGACAACTCACACTGCATGCCGGTGCCGTACGATTCGGCCGCTTTGGATGTAGATCACGTCTTCGGCGATGTTGGTGCAGTGGTCGGCGATCCGCTCGAGATTTTTAGCGATCATCACGTTCGCCAGCTCCGACCCGGCGTTGTGGCCGGCGACTTCCATGCGGGCGATCATGTCCTGCACAATCTGGTGATACAGGGCGTCCACCACGTCGTCGTTGCGGAGCACCTGGCGGGCGAGGTCCACGTCGTTCAGGTTAAACGCCTTCACCGCGTCGCGCAGGTTGGCAACAACGGTCGTGCACATGAGCCGCAGGTCAGTGGGCGGCTCGTAGTAATCGTCCTGGGCGAGCGGCAGCACGCGCTGGGCGGCGTTCACGGCGCAGTCGGCTATGCGTTCCAGGTCGTTGTTCACTTTGATCACGGTGGTGATCAATCGCAGGTCGCCGGCGGCAGGCTGGTGAAGCGCGAGCAGGTCGATGGCGGCGTGCTCGACTTTTACTTCCTCGTCGTCAATCCGTGCGTCCGATTCGATCGTCCGCCGAGCGAGCTCGACGTCGGCATCCAGCACGGCATCCACGGCGTGCTCGACGATCTGTTGGACCAACGCACTCACCCGCGCGACGTGGGCACGCAACTCGTCCAGAAGTTCATGAAGGTGTCGGGCCATGGGGAAACTGGGAAGGCAAAAGGATGAACAAAAAAGAAAGCATGGAGGCAGACCGATCCGGCTCCGCTCCAACTTCTTTCGTCTTTTTCATCCTCCCGGCTTCATCTTTGCCTTTCCTTGGCGTTATCCGAATCGGCCGGTGACGTAGTCTTCGGTTTGTTTGTTGGCGGGGTTGGTGAAGATGGCGGACGTCTGATCGAACTCGACGAGCGAGCCGAGGTAAAAGAACGCCGTGTAGTCGCTGACGCGGGCGGCCTGCTGCATGTTGTGCGTGACAATCACGATCGTGTAATTCGTACGCAACTGGCCGATGAGGTCTTCAATTTTATTCGTCGCAAGGGGGTCCAACGCGCTGCACGGCTCGTCCATCAGCAGCACCCGCGGACGAGTCGCGAGCGCCCGGGCGATGCATAACCGCTGCTGCTGGCCGCCCGAGAGGCCCAAAGCACTGGTCTTGAGCCGGTCCTTCACCTCTTCCCACAACGCGGCGTTCTTCAGGCTGTCTTCGACGATGCCGTCGAGCGTCGAGCGGTTGCGGATGCCCTGAAGCTTGGGGCCGTAGGCGATGTTTTCGTAAATAGTTTTGGGAAATGGGTTTGGCTTCTGAAAAACCAATCCGACCTGGCGGCGGAGGTTGACGAGATCGATCGCGGGGTCGTAAATGTCGGCTCCGCCGATGCGCATCTCACCGGTCACGCGGCAGCCGGGGATGAGGTCATTCAAGCGGTTGATCGAGCGAAGCAGCGTGCTTTTGCCGCAGCCGCTCGGGCCAATGAAGGCGACCACCTTGTGCTCGGGGATCGTGAGCGAAACCCTCTTAATCGCTTCGTATTGGCCGTAAAAGACGCTGACGGCCTTGGCTTCGATGAGTGACGGATTGGCAGCGGCGGCCGAAACGGGAGAACTGTCGGCCCCGCCACGCGAC
>JBKJRK010000542.1:0-16479 GCA_046593135.1 Tepidisphaeraceae bacterium
ATCGAAGTCGGCTTCCGCGCCGGCGTACAGCGGCGAGAAATCGGCGAATGCAGCCTCATTGATCAACAAAAGGGAAGCCCGCCGATATTCATAAGTGGTGCAACTGCCTACACGTCATCGGTCACTGGCCTGGACGCTCGTGAGTGCGTCGGTCATGTGCACGAGTAGAATCATTGCGTCTGGGGAAGCGAATCGAAAGACTGACCACTGGGCTTACCGCCCTCTCGTTCAGCCCCCAATCCCTCTGATAACGGATGTGACATGGGTTCGCACGCCGGTCGATGCTTTTATCCTGGCAAAGCTGAACGAACAGAACTTCACGCCCAACCCGCTCGCCGACCGGCGGACGCTGATCCGCCGGGTGTCGTTCGACCTCACGGGCTTGCCGCCCACGCCTGAAGAAGTTTCCGCGTTCATCGCCGATGCGTCGCCGGATGCGTATGAGAAACTCGTCGACCGTCTTCTCGCCTCCCCCGCCTACGGCGAGCGCTGGGCGCGGCACTGGCTCGACGTTGCCCACTACGGCGAGAGCCACGGCTTTGGCATGGACCGCCCGCGGCCCAACGCCTGGCCGTACCGCGATTATGTGATCCGTTCTTTCAACGAGGACAAGCCTTACGCTCGGTTCGTCGAGGAACAGGTCGCCGGGGACGTGCTGTACCCGGACGACCCGCAGGCGACCGTCGCCCTCGGCTTCATCGCGGCGGGGCCTTGGAACCAAAGCCCGCTGGCCGAACAAACGGACAACACGGCGTGCAAGCGGTCGGCGCAGAACCTCGACCGCGACGACATGCTGATGACGACGATGTCGACGTTCGTCAGCACGACCGTCCACTGCGCGCGCTGCCACGACCACAAGTTCGACCCCGTGAGCATCCGCGAGTATTACGCGCTCCAGTCCGTCTTCGCCGCCGTCGACAAGGCCGAGCGCCCGTTCGACGCCGACCCGAAGGTTCACGCGCTGCGCCACAAGTTACTCCGACAGAAGCTCGCGCTGGACACCGGCGTCGTGCCGGACGGGCTGGACATGCCGGCCGTGCCGAGCGACGGCGAGGTCGAGGCGTGGGCCGGCGGGTTGGCGGGCGATGAGTCGAAGTGGCAGGTGCTGACGCCCGGCGTCGCCTATGCGGATTCCGGCGCGAGCGCCAAGGCGCTGCCCGACGGCTCGGTGCTCTACGCCGCGACGCCGCGGCCGGAGACCGACGGATACGCCATCGTCGCGCACACGCAGCTCCGGGAAATTACTGCGGTCCGGCTCGAAGTGCTGACCGATCCGAGTCTGCCAAATAACGGCCCGGGCCGCGCGGACAACGGCAATTTCGCGCTGAGCGAGTTCCGCGTCCTCGCCGGCCCGGCGCGGGACGAACTTCCGCTCCAGCGCCTGGCCATCGCCCGCACCACCGCCGACACCGAGGAGGCCGACTGGCCCGCGTCGGCCGCCACGGACGACAACGACAAGACGGCGTGGGGCGTCCACCCGCGAGCCGGCAGCAAGCACGTTGCGGTGTTCGCCCTCGCGACGCCGCTTACCGGCCATGACGGCGGGACAACGCTGCGGTTTCGCTTGATTCAGAAGAATCCGAAGGGGCATCTGATTGGCCGGCCGCGGATCTCGGTAACGTGCGACTCAAAGGAGTCGTCGATCAAGACGCTGCCCGCCGGCGTCTGGGCGATTCTGGACGTTCCCGCGATCCAGCGCACCGGCGCTCAGCGGGCAGAGCTCGCAACCTACATCCGCCTTGACCGATTGAACGAGCAGCTCGCCGCCCTTCCGCCGCCGACGATGATTTATGCGGCGACGAACGACTTCAAGCCTTACGCGAACTTCAAGCCCGCCCGACTCCCGCGCCCCATTCACGTTCTCCGCCGCGGGGAGATCGACCAGTTTGTAGAGGCGGCGACTCCGGGAGCGTTGTCGTTCGTCCCAGGCCTGCCCGCGACGTTTACGCTGCACAACCCGAACGACGAGGGCGCCCGGCGCGCGGCCCTGGCAAAGTGGCTGAGTGATCCGCGGAACGTGCTGACGTGGCGGTCGATCGTGAACCGCGTCTGGCACTATCACTTCGGCCGCGGCATCGTCGACACGCCTAATGATTTTGGCCTGATGGGCGCTCCGCCCAGCCACCCGGAAATGCTCGACTGGCTGGCGGTGTGGTTCCGCGACGACGCGCACGGGTCGATCAAGGCGTTGCACCGACTGATCGTCACGAGCAGCGTGTACATGCAGACGTCGACGCATAACGAAGCCTACGCGCGCGTCGATGCTGGAAACCAGTTCCTCTGGCGCATGAACCGCAGCCGTCTCGACGCCGAGTGTGTGCGTGACGGGATTTTGCAGATGGCTGGTTTGCTTGACCTCAAAATGGGCGGCCCGTCGGTGAAGCAGAGCGTGTTTACGGACCCCAGCGTCGCGCTTACTCCCAAGGCGGATTACGCGAACTTCGACGTCGACAGCCCCGAGAGCCGCCGGCGCAGCATTTATCGCTACATCTTCCGCACGCTGCCGGACCCGTTCATGGATTCAATGGATTGTGCCGACGCGTCGCAGCTCACGGCCAAGCGAAACGTGTCGGTAACACCGTTGCAGGCACTGGCCATGCTGAATAACCGGTTCGTCGTCCGCTACGCCGAACACTTGGCGTCACGCATCGCACCCGCGGGGGACGCATCGGCCCAGCTCGCCAAAGCCTATGAGCTGACGATGAACCGCCGGCCGACGGCGGACGAGACGGCGGAACTCTCGGAGTACGCGTCGAAGTACGGCATGGCGAACGCCTGCCGCGTGATCCTGAACTGCAACGAATTTCTGTTTGTGGATTAAAAACTTCTGACGGAATAGATTTCGGCTTAACACAAATTGCGGAGAACCCTGCGAAATTCGAGCGTTTTCCAAAATCCAGCCGTAGCGGGAGTAGCCCGCCTTGCTTCAGCCCGGCCAGCCGGCCGCTTGCGGCTTTGCAAGAAGCGCGCGCTTCGGTTTGCGAAACCGCAAGCGGCGGTCGGAGCGTCGTTACGTTGGATGGCGTCGGGAGCAAGAATCGTTGGCGAATGAATAGGTGTTCGTAATGCGTCACAAACGCTCATGTGTCGGTCCCCATGCCATTCCTGAATCGCCCGTTTCGCGCCGCGAGTTCCTTTGGCGCAGCGGCGGCGGGCTCGGCGGAATCGCGCTGGCGGCAATGCTCGGGGCCGAGGGACTCCTACTGCCAGGATCCGCGCAGGCCCAGCCGGCGCTCGCCGGTCCCCATTTTCCGCCCAAAGCCAAACGCGTGATTCAGCTCTTCATGAACGGCGGCGCGAGCCAATGCGACACGTTCGATTACAAACCTGATCTGATTAAGCGCCACGGCCAGAAGTTCGACCCCGGCCCCGGCGTTGTCGTGGAAGCCGCCACCAGTCAGCCGGGAACCGTGCTCAGAAGTCCGTGGGAATGGAAGCAGCACGGGCAATGCGGGCGGTGGGTGACGAACGTGTTCCCCCACGTCGCCACCTGCGTGGACGACCTCGCATTCCTCATGGCGATGACGACGCCCACGAGCGAGCACAGCGGCGCGCTCCTCCGGCAAGTCAGCGGCTTTCTCGCGCCGGGCTTTCCGTGCCTCGGTTCGTGGGTGAGCTACGGACTGGGTCGGATCACCGACAACCTCCCCGCATTCGTCGTCCTCCCCGACCCGCGCGGTCTGCCTTACAACGCGAAAGGCGCCTTTTCGTCGGGCTTTTTGCCGGTGTCTGATTCGCCCACGATCATCAAGGCCAACGCGGCGACGCCGATCGAAGACTTGTTTCCTCCCGGCGACGTGAAGTACGTCACGCCCGAAAGCGACGCCGCGGGTCTCAATCTGCTCAACCGGCTGAACCGCCAACACCTCGATCGCACGCCCGGCGACTCGCGCCTCGACGCGCGCATCCAGTCGTACGAGCTCGCGGCGCGAATGCAGCTCAGCGCGCCGGAAGTGATGGATCTGGCCAAGGAGACGGACGCCACCAAAAACCTATACGGCCTCGATGAGGCGAAGACCGAGCCGTTCGGGAAGAACTGTCTGATCGCCCGCCGGATGCTGGAACGCGGCGTGCGGTTCGTGCAGGTCTGGAGCGGCATGAACGGTGCCGCCGACAATTGGGACAATCACACCAACGTGAAGGACGAACTCGCGTTCATTGCCGGCATGGTCGACCGCCCGATCGCCGGCCTGCTGCGCGATCTTAAGAGCCGGGGAATGCTCGACGACACGCTCGTCATCTGGACGACCGAATTCGGCCGGCATCCTTTCGCCCAAGGCAGCCTCGGACGCGACCACAACGGCGGCGCGTTCTGCACCTGGCTCGCCGGGGCCGGCATCAAAGCGGGGACGGCGTACGGGGCGACCGACGAATGGTCCTGGAAGGCGCAGGAAAACGTGACCACCTGTCACGACCTCCACGCCACCGTGCTCCACCTGCTCGGCATCGACCACGAAAAACTCACGTTCCGCCACAACGGCGCGAACCGCAGGCTGACGGACGTGCATGGGGAAGTCATTACACCGATTCTGGCGTAGCAAAGGGTATTTGTGGCGCGGGCGTCTCGCCCGCATTTCTTTCTTCAGTACACGGACGAGACGCCCGCGCCACCGGCGTTACCGCAGCGGCGGGAGAAATTTTTCCAACTCCGCGCGGTGTTGTTCGACGTTTGCCGGGAGCATCAATCGCGTGCCGAGCGTTTCTTCCGGCTCATTCACCGTCATGCCCGGCCCGTCCGTGGCGATTTCGAACAGCACGCCGCCGGGCTCGCGGAAGTAGATCGAACGGAAGTAGTCGCGGTCCATGACCGGCGACACGCCAATGCCGAGATCGGCGATCGCGCGCTGCCAGTCGAGTTGAGCGGCCTCGTCGGGCGTGCGGAACGCGACGTGATGGACCTGCCCGATGCCGTCCCGCCCGCGCGGCGTTTCTGCCATCTCGATCACGTCGACCAAACCTGCGGCCGCCGCGCCTTTGGCGCGAAACCGCGTACGATCGCCTTCACTCGCCACGCGCTCGAACCCGAGCCGGTCGGCCAACAGCCCTTCGGTCGGCGCGCGATTGCCTTCTGTCAGGGTCACGGAATGAAACCCGCGTAACGCGTGCTCGCTTGGCACGTCGGCGCCGTTCCACGCCCTCGCAGGGTCACTGTCGCGGGAGCTTACGATCTCCAGCACCATCCCGTCCGGATCGGCGAACCGCAGGACGGCGTCTCCAAACCGCTCGCTCGATTCCATTTGAACGCCGCGCTTTTCGAGCCGGTCGTGCCAGAAATCGACCGACCCCGGGTCGACGGCGTACGCCGTCGCGCTGGTCTGCCCGGCCCCTGCCCGCATGCGGTACGCGCCCGGCCAGCCGAAAAACGTCAGCAGCGTGCCCGGCGTGCCGAGGCGATCGCCGTAGTAGAGGTGGTAGCTCGTCGGGTCGTCGTAATTGACGGTGACCTTCACCATTCGCAGCCCCAGCGTGCCCGTGTGAAACGCCACATTCCGCCGGACGTCGCCGGTAATGGCGGTGACGTGGTGTATGCCTGCAAGTGTCGGAGGCCTAATCGTCGTCGTGCCGCGCATCGCGAACTCCATTAATGATGTTTGTACGATATACGTTGTAACGGATAAAGTCAAGAGTTGAGTGAGATCATTGGCAACCAGTGGTTGATGCTGCGCGTTTTTGCGGCGAAACCGGATAGCTCATTCGAGCGTTCAAACGCCACCGCGTATAACATGCCCTGACTGTTGTTGACCGCTCGGGCCCCGAACGTCAGGAAGCTTCCCTGTGTTACAGATTGGGATCGACATCGGTGGCGGGTCTGTGAAAGCGGCTGCCGTGCGCGGGGGTGTGACTGAGTGGACGGGCAAGAGCGAGCCCTACTCGCGGCCGCGCCGGTCCGAATTGGAAAAGGCGATTGCGGAAGCCGCTGTTCTGTTGCGCGAGTCGCCGGCTGCGGTTGGTGTTTGTGCGCCAGGGCTGCTGAATGAAAGCCGGACGGCGGTCACGCATTCGGTGAACGTGCCGGGGCTTGTCGACGTGCCGCTTGTTGAGTTGCTCGGCAACTTCGGCACGCAACGCCCGCCCGTCGTCGCCAGCGACGCCAACGCGACGGCCTATGATATTTACCTCAGCGGCAAACTCACTGGCCGGCTCGTCGCGCTCGTGATTGGGACGGGGGTCGGGGCGGCGGTGGTGGATGAAGGGGGCACTTTTCTTCGGGTCGACGGCGACTCGCCGGGACACCTCGGCCAGTGTGACGTTTCAATCGAAGGCCATCCTGTCGTCGGCCCCGACGGCGGCGCCGGCAGCCTCGAAGGCTACTTCGGCACACCCGCCCTCGCCGCCCGTTACGGCTCCGTCGACGCCGCCTTGCGCGAAATGAAAGCAGACCACGCGCCCCTGCAAGCGCTGGCCCGCGTCATTCGCATCGCCCACGGCATTTACCGCCCCCAACACGTCTGCCTCGCCGGCGGCATCGGCATTCGCATGACGCACCTGCTTCCCGCACTCCGCGAACTCGTCGACGACCGGCTCACGCGCATCGCCCGCCCCGACTGGACCCTGACGACCGGCCGGCACGATTTTCACGCCGCCCTCGGCGTCGCAAGACTCGCGGGCTTGTAGACGAAGTCGCAGCCGCTTGAGTTTTTTTTCGCAAACGAACCGGTAGCGCGCCTTCCCGATAAACCGCGGGGCACGGCCGTCAGGTGCAATCAATAAGCGGTTGAATCAGTGGCGGATAAACAGGACGTAAATCAGAACGGCGACGGAATTGACCAACGTCACGATGGCCGCCCTGCCAAAAACGTCGCGGGCGGCGTCGGGGATGAAGGCGAGGGGCGCGTTGAGCCCTTCGAGCAAACGAATCGCGATGCGAAATCGAGCCGGCGTCGTCGCTTCGACAACGGCTGCGGCGGCAACGGCGTCTTGCTGCTCGGCAACGTCGGTCTCGGCCGCCAAATTGGCCAAGCCAAGCGCGTCGCGCTCGGCGGCGGTCATCACCGACTCCGTCGCGTCACCCGCCGACGCGGGATTCATCGTCGAGGCAACGGCAGCGGTAGACTCGGCGGTGACGTCCGCGCCAAACTGTGCGAGAACCCCCGGGACTTGCTCCATCAACGTCTTGGGAGCATCGGGCGGAGACGAGATCGTAGCGGTATCGACGGGCGCTGCGGCAACGGACGGCGTAGCGATCGCGGCGGCCGCGACCGGTGTTGCAGCAATCGGGGCGGCCGGCTCGGGGGTGGCGTCTTGCCCGGTCTGATTCATGGCACTGAACAGTGCGTCAAGCTCGGCGTCCATGGTGGACGCCGCGGATGCACCGGACGCCGTTGAATTCTCCGGCGTGACGGGAGTCGGGGACGCGGCAGGTTGAGCGGTTTCGACCAGCGTTTCGCGTGCGGCAACATTCGTAACGGGCGGCGCTGGAACCGAAACCCGAGCCGTATGAGCAGACGTGTCCGAGTCGAGCGCGGCCGGCCCAGTCGACGAAAGTTCGAGTGAGGGAGGAGTCGACTCAGCCGCGGCGGCAGGCGGTTGGAATGCGGCGCGCCCCGCGTCGACCTCAGCCAGCAGACGGTCGATCTCTTCGCCGGCGAGTTGCGCGAGCAGATCGTCCGTCCCCGTTAACGTCGGCGGCGGCGCGTCCATCGGATCGGACAGGTCCACCAAGGCCTGACCCATTTCAGCGACTCCCTTCTGAACTACGGATGAACGAGATAAGCATCTGCATTCTTCATCCTCCGGCATCCATTGCCCTTATCGGACGACTTGGGGCACAGCATAACTTCGGCGGCAAGACGTCGCAAATGAAAGTTGCCCCCGGACGCATGCTGCTGATAATCGCCGGGGTGATACGCCGCATTCACGTCCCCCTCGTTTTCGAAGGCGAAATCCGTCTCGACCCGGGCCAAGCGCGTCACGCGCGGGACGTGTTGCGACTGGAGGCAGGCGAAGTCGTCGAGGTCTTCGACGACGCCGGAGCCGTGGCACAGGGCGAGCTCATCCTCGCCGGACGCGACGTGTCCGTCCGCGTCGATGTCATCGCTTTGCGCGCGACGGACACCGACGCCTTGGAATGGATCATCGCGGCGGCCGTGCCGAAGGGCGAACGGTCGGACTGGATGGTCGAAAAATTGAGCGAACTCGGCGCGTCGGCGTTTATCCCGCTAGCGGCGGAGCGGAGTGTGGTGTTGCCGGAGGGCCGGAACAAGCGCGAGCGATGGACGCGCATCGCCACCGAAGCCGCCAAGCAGTCGCGGCGGATCGGGGTAATGCGAATCGGCGAATTGACGCCTCTTGAAGAGGCTGTCGCGGCCGTCTCGGCTGAAAAGGACGCCGTCGGGTGGCACTTCTCCACATCGGACGACGCACGCCCCGTTTCGGACATTTCCGCCGCCCTGCCCGTGACCCGATCGCTCACGGCGTTCATCGGTCCCGAAGGCGGCTGGACCGAGGCCGAGCTGGCCCGCTTCGCCGGGGCTAATTTTACGCCCGTGCGACTGACCCACACCGTCCTCCGCACCGAGACCGCCGCCGTCGCCGCGGCGGCGGTCATCGGAACGCTGGTCGCGCCGGGCAAGGGTCCGCGTGTTGTCCCCGCTTGACGTTCAAACTGGCCTGCATAACGATGCGCGGGCAACGTCGACGGCCCGACGGCCGAGGACGTGGGCTCGATCGCCTCGCAGGCAGAACGTATCACCCGGGAGTTGTGTGAGTCAGTTTCCCCCGCCCTATTCGCAGCCGGCTTACCCTCAGCCGCCGATCGACTTCATGCAGTACGTTCCGGCATCGCAGCCGGAGCTGCTGGCGCCGGCGAAGCGCGCCTCGATCCTCCAGGCGATCGTTGGCGGGCTGCTCCTGTTTTGCGGCGTGTGCATCGGGACGATGCCGTGGGTCGTGAACATGAACTTCGAAGAAATTGTAGCGGCGTCAGGGATGAAGATTCCCGATTTGCCGCCGGACATGACCCTCGAACAGGTGATGCGGATTGCGTACACGCTCGTCGGCGGGTGCGGTTCGATTTTTGGAATCCTCCTGCTCGTCCTCAGTTTTTATGTCCGCCGGGGCGGCAGCGGACCCGTCATCGCGTCAATTGTTCTCGAGTCGATGGTGATTTTAGTTTTGGCGATGAACGGGGTCTCGGCGCTGTTTCAGATGACGTCCAATCCGATGGCCGGCGCCGCGGCACTGGTGTTCCTCAGCGTGCCGCTGGCGCTGTTCGGCCTGAACGTCGCATGGCTGATCGCGGCGGCACGGAACGCCTCGCGGCTACGCGACCTGCGGGCGCAGTATCAGGCGCAATTTTACCAATACCAGCAAACGCAACAGGCCTACGCCCAGCCGGGCGGGTACGGCGTGCCGTATCCGCCGCAGGCGGGGTACGGCTACGGATACCCCACCGCTCCGGCAATGTCTGCCCCCACCCCGCCGCCGTCGCAGCCTGGCGGCACCACGCCACGCCCGGACGATCGTCCGCCTGCATCGCCGTGAAGGCCGCGGCAATTGTCACAACGTCTCGTTTCCGACGCAGGGACGAAAGTGATCGCGAGATCCGTACAAATACACCCCATGCGGCTGCCCTTCCTACGCGGTGCCCACAAGCCGCCGTCGGGCCGTCTGGAACTCGTCTTCTGTCAAGATGCCTTGGTCGCGCAGCGACACCAGTTTTGCCAGGTCGGCAGCGATCGGTTTCTTTGCCGGCTTTGACCGTAGTGCGGGCGCGAGCCGGGGGGGCTCGGCTTGGACCGGGGGCACAGCGGGTTGCCGCGCGGTTCGATCTTCCAATTTTGTTTTCCCGGTGCCGGCCGGGGCGGGCTCCGGCATTGCCTGCGCGGGCGGTGTGGGGTTCTTCTCACGGTCGTACGCCTGCCGCATGAGGTTCCGCAGGACCATCAGGCTAGTTTCCGGCTCCATGAAGCTTTGCGGCATGCGGAGGTAGACCGTTTTTTCGTCGATGACGCGCAGGGTTCCCGGCGCACCGGTCAACCCGATCTGGGCGCGCTGCGCGTCGGTCACGATAAGCACAAGATCCGGGTCCTTCTTGATCATGCTCTCGATGCCGAACAGGCCGGCCAGCAGGCGAAGCTCGGTGAGTGCGAACAGGAGAATCGCCAGCCGGGGCGGCTCGCCGAAGGCGTCTTTGGCGTCATGCTCCAGAAGGTTGAGCATGTCGAGGTCGGTCAGGCGGGTGAGCCGGCGATAGAGGTCCATCCGCTGGCGGTCGCCGGGGATCCAGGTTTTGGGGAGGTACGCGCTGATGGCGAGGTCGACGTGGGCTTCGGGGCGGTTGGGCCGGGGCAGCTTCTGGATCTGCTGCGTCGCTTCTTCCAGCAACTGGCAATACATCTCGTAGCCGACAGTGGCGATGTGGCCCGATTGTTCGGGGCCCAGGATGTTGCCGGCGCCGCGGATTTCCAGGTCGCGCATGGCGATCTTGAACCCCGCGCCGAGGTGGCTGTATTCCTCGATCGCCTTGAGACGCTTGGCGGCGACGGGCGTGACGGGACGGTCGGCGGGGAGCAGCAGGTAGCAGTACGCCCGGTGTTTCCACCGCCCGACCCGGCCGCGAAGCTGGTGGAGTTCGCTGAGGCCGAAGCGGTCGGCGGCGTTGATGACCATCGTGTTGGCGTTGGGGATGTCCAGGCCGCTCTCGATGATCGTCGTGCAGACGAGGATGTCGGCCTCGTGGCGAATGAACTTCACCATCGCGTCTTCCATCTCGCCGTCGGCCATCTGGCCGTGGCCGATGATGATGCGGGCGTCGGGGACCATCTGCTGGATGGTGTCGGCCACCTCGACGATGTTGCTGACGCGGTTGTGAACGAAATACACCTGCCCCTCGCGCGCCAGCTCGCGCTGGATCGCCGCCTTGATCCGGCCGGGGTCGTAGGCCATCACTTCCGTCACGACGCTCCGGCGGTCCTGCGGCGCGGTGGTGAGTGAGCTGATGTCGCGCAGGCCGAGCATGCTTAAATGAAGCGTGCGGGGAATCGGCGTGGCCGACATCGTCAGCACGTCGACCGTTTTGCGCATCTGCTTCAGCCGCTCTTTGTGCGTGACGCCGAAGCGCTGCTCTTCGTCGATCACGACCAGGCCGAGGTCGGCGAACTTGACGTCTTTGCTGATGAGGCGGTGCGTGCCGATCAGGATGTCAATTTCACCTTTGGCCAGCTTCTTGACCGTTTCCTTCTGCTTCGCCTGTGATTTGAACCGGCTGATGGACTCGATCGTGAACGGGTAGTTCACCATTCGCTCGCGAAATGACCGCTCGTGTTGCTCGGCGAGAATGGTCGTCGGCACCAGCACCGCGACTTGCTTGCCGTATTCCACCGCCTTAAACGCCGCCCGCATGGCCATCTCGGTCTTGCCGTAGCCGACGTCGCCACAGAGCAGGCGGTCCATCGGGCGGGTTTTGGTCATGTCGGTCTTGATGTCTTCGGCGGCAGTTACCTGGTCTTCGGTCGGCTCGTAGGGAAATTCGGCCTCGAACTCGCGCTGCCATTCGGTGTCGGGTGGGTACGGCGTGCCCTGCTCGGCGTTGCGGGCGGCCTGGATTTCGATCAGCTCGGCCGCCATGTCCATGACGGCTTCGGCGACTTTCGCCTTCTGCTTTTCCCACACCCCCGACCCGAGCCGCGAAAGCTGCGGGTGGCCTGCAAAACTGCCGACGTATTTCTGGATCAGGTTGATCCGCGCCGCCGGGACGTGCAGCGTCGCGTTGTCGGCAAAACGGAGCGAAAGGTACTCCTCGCTCTTGCCGTCCTTGGTGAGCGTGTGCATGCCCATGAACCGGGCGATGCCGTGGGCGACGTGCACGACGTAGTCGCCGTCCTTGAGATCAAGGAACGAGTCAACCGGACGGGAGGCGATGACTTTCTTGACCCGGCGGCGCTGCTCGTAGCGGTGGAAAAGTTCGTGGTGGCCGAGCAATGCGAGGGGCCGTTCCCGTTCCTGTAGCTGCGACGCCTGCGTCGCCACGGACGGTAGATGCAGGTTCAAGTCTCCTGCAAGAGGCGACGCAGGCGTCGCAGCTACGTTCCAAACAAATCCCCTATGCAAGTACCCGACTGGCACGTCCAACTTCTCGCACAGCCCCGGCTTTTCCAAGTCCACCAGCTCGCAGAATCGTTTCCGCTCGCCTTCGTTTTCGCAGAACACCGTGATGTCGTGGGTCTCGGCGAGTTCGGCGAGTTCGCCGATGGCTTTTTTCGCTTCCGTCTCGAACCGCTGGAGCGATCCGATCGGCAGCGCGACGTGCGGAACCTCCTGCCCTTTCACGAGGCTCGGCATCGTGACAGTGCCTTGGTCGAACTGGCTCAGTTCCAGCCGCGTGAACTGCTCGGCCAGCTTCAAAATCGCCGACAGCGGGTAGACGCCTTTTACTTCCGGCAGGCGGTCGAGGTAGCTCCTGGCTTGCTCGGCAATTTCCAGCGGCGCCCACAGAACGATGATTGCGTCGTCGGGGAGGTAGCTGAACAGGCTGGTTGATTCGCTCGAATCGAGATTCCCTTTGAGGTCGATCAACCGGACCGATTCGAGGACGTCGCCGGAGCCGAGGGTGTCGAGGTCGAAGCGTTTAATGCTTTCGACCTGGTCGCCGAAGAAATCGATGCGCGTAGTGAGTCCGACGATTTCCGATTCGGTGGCGTAGTCGCCGGGCAGGTACACGTCGATGATCCCGCCGCGGACGGCGAAGTCACCGGGCACTTCGACTTGGTCGAGGCGGTTGTAGCCGTGCTCGGAAAGCCAGACGATCAGCTTCTCCGGCTCCAACTCGTCGCCCGGCTTTAGAGTACGGATGAGGTGCGTGAGCTGTTTCTTCGACGGGACGGCCTGCATGAGCGCGTGCACGGGCGCGACGAGGATCGTGTCATTCGGTATGCCGGAGGCGTAGCGGGAAACGAGTTGAAGCCGGTTGGAGACTTGCTCTTCGCTGATCCGGCCCATCGTCCCGCCGATCTCCAAGGCGGGAATCACGTCGGGCCGGCGGCCGACAAAAAGCTCGAGGTCGTCGGCGAGGTCGTCGGCTTCGTCGAGGTGGCCGCAGACGACGACGACGGGGCGGCGCAGCTCGCGCTCGACGGACGCGACGACCGCCGCCAAGCTGCTGCCCCACAGCCCCGACGCGGTTGCGGCGCGCGTTTGGGCCAGGGTATGGGCCAATTGGGTGAGCGGGCGCGCAGCAACAAGCCGCCCGATCGACTCGGGCCTGGGTCGGGGGCTGGTCATAGGCTGCAATCCTAGGTTGCTGCCGCACGTTGGTAAAGCGGCACTTGGGGGCAACCGCAACGCGTGGAATGCCCTGCTACGCCCGGTGGTGCAAGCATCACCGCGTTCAGTGAATCGGCTTCGCAAACGCCGCCCGTGCTGGCACAGGGGTGGTGATCGACGGAGGCAAAAAAGTGCGGGCGGGCGGAATAAAATTCCGCCCGCCCGCCTGCTGTGAAGTGATCCTGCGTCTTAACTCGAAACGTTGCTGCGCGAGTTAGACAGTGAACTTAAACGCGTAGTTTCCGCCTGACACGCCGTTGCCGTCGCCGTCAAGGGTGCTGGTGTAAGTGGCGTTGTGAACGCCGCCGGACCAGATGTTCGCCTTCCATTCACCGGCGCGAAGCGCGACCTTGAACGTGAGGGTGGCGACATTGCTGGCCTTGTCGTAGCTCAGCGACATCGTGTACCCGGCGACCTGCCCGCCGGTGCTTGTGTTGAACACGGCGATGTCCTTGAGCGAGAGGCTGGCGGACACGTCCTGGTTGAACGTGAACTTCAACTTCTGAAGGCCGCCTTCCCTGACAAACCGGGTCGAAACGACCCGCGGCGCGCCCGCGTTCTGCTGCGGCGGAGGCACCGGCGTCGGCTCGGGGGTGGGCGTCGGGGCGGGCGTGGCGCCGATCGACACGTTGAACGTGCCAAGCGCCCCACCTTTTACCGCCGTGCCGCGTCCGTCGAGGACCTGCTGGGCCATGACGATGACGGTATAGGTCCCGTTGTCGTTGGGGTCCCAGTTCTGGCCGGGCGTCGTGACGAGATACGTCGCGATCGCGCCGGTAGCGGTCTTGGCGACGCTCTTCATCGTCACGGGCAAGTCAAACCCGTTGGTGCCTTTCACGCGAATGTCCGACGAGTTCACCGTAGCGATGTCGATGCCGCTGTCGTCCTTGTACTCGACCTTGAATTCATGCCATTGGCCCTCGGTCGTGAGGGTCGAAGCGGCCAGGGTCGCCGTCGGGATCGAGTCCTCGATCGGTGACGGAGTCGGGGTTGGCGTCGGCTCCGGAGTAGGCGTCGGGGTCGGGGTCGGCTCGGCCGAGCGGTTGAAACCCGCTTTAACGTGGGCAATGACCGCCGACGCCGCGTACTGCGCCTTGTAGTTCCCGTACGACAATCCCTCGGCGGCGTTCAGGAACGCGCTGGTCGACGCGGTTCCGCCTATCGCCGCCATGTAGCTCGCCGCATTGCGTGTGGGGTCTTTGAACTGGGGATTCGAGTTCTTCGCGGTCGATTCGACCTGCGATTTCCACTGGGCGAGCGAGTAGGTGTTTCCGCTGACGGAGAACGACCCCCCGTTGTCGTCAAAATAGTTGTTGCCGCTCCAGTGCTCCTGGGACGACGAGAACGACGGGCCGTGACTGATGAACCGGTTGGAGTTCATCTGGGCAAACTCGTTGTTGCGAACGGTCAGGTTCGAATAGGCCTTCAGCCCGCTGGTGCCCGCGGCCATTCCGTTCATGAAGCTAAGGCCGGTATTCCACTTGTAGACGACGTTGTTTTCGATCGTGACGTCGTGCGCGCCGGTGGATTCGCCGGGGTTGTCCAGGTTGCTGCCGTACTCGAGCATGAAGGCCGCGCTGGTGTTGCCGACGTCCTGGGCAAGGATGTTGTCGTGGATCGACGCGCCGGCGCCGTTCCGGATGTTGCCGACTTCGATGCCCCACCCGCGGGGGCTGCCGCTGATGTCGCGGCCGCCGAGCATCACGTTGCCGCTGACTTCTCCGGTGACCCCGCCGGGCTTCACCGGCGACCCGTTCACCAGCCCGAAGCTTAATTGGATCGGGTTGTTGAGGAACAGGTTGTTCTTGATGATCCCGCCCGACCGCGCCTGCAAGCCGTGGCTGGAGGCGTTGGCGAAGATGTTGCCGATCACGACAACGTTTTCGTTGTCGGCGCGCATGTACGTGCCGTGGTTGAAGATGGTCGCCTGCGACCCGGATTCTGTTTCGCTCCAGCCGTTGTGGTTGAAGACGTTCTCGATGAGCTGAATGCCGTTGACGCCTTGTACGAACAAGCCCGACGAGTGGCCCGCGGTCGGTGTCGACCACGAATGGTGGATGGAGTTCCGGTGGAGCGTGACGTCGGTTATCGGGCCGAAGTAAGACTGGAACGACAGGTTCATCCGGAACCCTTCGATCTCGCAGCCTTCGAGTGTGAGGTCGTCGAGCTTGGAAAGGAACTGCATTCCGTACGCGCCGTTGGAGGCGGTGCGGCCGGCCGAATCGAAGTGGATGCCTTGGATGAACACGTGGCTGACGGGCGTGCCGCCGGTCTGAAGCGCGTTCCTGCCGCCGGTCTTGAGGGTCGGCAGCGCGCCGCTGCCGTAAGCGCCGACGAGCAAAGGCTCGTCATCGCTGCGGCCGGACTTGTCCCAGTTGCCGAATGTTTCGTTCCACGTGTCGCCGCGCTTGAGCAGGAGTTGGTCGGCCGAACCGTTTCGGAGCAGCGCCTCTCCCTTAGAGAGGGATTTTACCGGGCTTGAAGCCGACAGGCCGGTGTTGCTGTCGTTGCCGGCGCTGTTGCTGACGTAGATGACCTTGGAATCGCCGGCGGGGTTTACGACGCTCCACCCCTGGGCGTCGGTGGAGACGGACATCATGGTCCGCCCTTCGAGCGTCTCAAAGACGCTGGGCACGCTCTTCGCGTTGGCGTCTGATGCCGCACCGTCCGCGTTCCGCCGCCCGCGCCGGTTGAGATGCTTTCGATTCCCCCCCGACGCATTCTTCTTGGAAAAGATTGACCGCATTTTCTTAATCCTCCACAGCAGGGACCCCCGGCCTCCCGTTGCATCGCTCGCCGTACGTTGGCGGGCGGCACGTGGAGACTGGTTGATCCAACCGGTGGAGGTATCGACGGAAATGAGAAGAGGGTTAGTTCGGGCAGTATAGAAAAGTCCGTCCTTACCGGACCTAACGCCAAAAAGGGGTGCGCTGTCCTTTTCCAACCGGGCGAGCCGGTACGCGTCGTACAGACGGAACGTCCGCGAATACGCCAATACTGATAAAGGACGAATTATCGGACCGGGAAATGAAGGGCCTGCGGACCGAAAACTTTGCCTCCGGCTTGATCGGTGCGCTTTTCTCTGGATAGCGCTCGCCTCAACGTGCGAGACTGCACCCTCGGCCCTTCAATAGGTGACGGTTGCAACTTCGACACGCCGGGGCAGAGAGCCTGTGAAGATTTACGTGGCGCGGGCGTCTCGCCCGCGTTCCTCGT
>JBKJRK010000082.1:0-3658 GCA_046593135.1 Tepidisphaeraceae bacterium
GAAAATTGTATACAATTTACTTTCCCGGGCAATCAAAATATTTCGTTCAGACACACGCTCTGCAACAATGGAACACGTCGATAGACACGTCGGAAAGGAATACAGGAGACAGAATACAGTAGACGGACTGAGACAGGACTGATCTCCGGCACTTCCCGCGTTCTGTCTACTGTCTACTTCCTACTGTCTACTTCCGCTTCTCAGCCTTCCAACTTGTGACGGCTGTTTTCCTCTTCGGTGAGGTCGAGGTCGGGTTCGAGGGGATCGAGTTGTTCGAGGGGCGGGATTTCGTCGAGGTCGACGGCGCCGGACGCTTCCACGCCGGAATCCTCGGCGGTGATTTCCTGAAGTTCGTCGGCGTCCTCGAGCACTTCCACGTCTTCGACGCCCTCGCCCTCGCCGACGTGCGTCGGCTGGGGCGCGGCGGAGTCGTCGTTGGACATCATCACGTCGGCGAGGCTGCCGAGCGTGTCGTCGGCGCCGGTATCGGGCGCGGCCATCGTGACGGGCATCAGTTCGTCGTCGTCAGGCTCGCCGTCGACTTGAAGGACAAACACCACCGGACCGACCTGGATGGAGTCGCCGGGCGAGAGGAGCGCTTCCTGCACCCGTTGGCCGTTCAGAAAAGTGCCGTTGGAGCTGCCGAGGTCTTCGATTTTCAGCATGTCGCCGTCACGCACCAGGCGGCAGTGCTTGCGGGATATTTCGCCGAGGGGAATGCGGAGGTCGCAATCCTCCCGGCGTCCGATGACCGTCATGTCGCGCGTGACGGAAAAGCTCCGCCGTTCCCCGTCCGAACGGAACATCACGAGTACCGCCTGCATGGATGACCTGCCCGAAAAAGCGCACTCTGCCCGCAACCACCGGCGCGATGCCGACTTGCACGACACTGCAAACACTAAACTAGCGTCAACGTCCGACTCCGGCAAGAATAATGTACGCCCAGCCCCTATCATCCGCACTCGCCGATACTGATGACACCTCGGATGCGTGAGGCGTCTGACAGAGCAGGAGCCGCGTGCCCGCACTCGCTTTGCCCACTTCTCCCGTGCTCGACCCCGCCCGACTGCCAGAGGCCGACGTCGAGGGGTTGTACGTTCACGTGCCGTTCTGCTTTCACAAGTGCCACTACTGCGACTTCTACAGCATCACCCGTCAGAGCGAAGACCGAATGGACCGCTTCGTCGATTTGCTGCTCGCCGAGGCCGATTCGTGGTTGAAATCGCGCGTCGGGGCCGGCGCCAAGCCGCGGACGATTTTCTTCGGCGGCGGCACGCCGACGCTCTTGCCCGAGCCGCTGATGGCCCGGTTGCTGGCCGGCTTGCGCGAACGGTTTGATCTCAGCCGGGTGGACGAATGGACCGTCGAAGCGAACCCCGCGACGGTCAAGCACGCGTACTGCGCCATGATGCGAGAGCAGGGAGTTAATCGCTTGAGCTTCGGCGCACAAAGTTTCAAGCCGTCGGAATTGGCAACGCTGGAGCGGCATCACGACCCGGCTGACGTCGGACGAAGCGTTGACGTCGCCCGTGCCGCGGGATTCGGCCGGTTGAATGTCGACCTGATCTACGCGATTCCCGGGCAGGACATTGATTCATGGTCGCAGTCCCTTGAGGCCGCGATCGCGCTCGGTACGCCGCACGTATCGTGCTACAATCTCACGTACGAATCCAACACGCCGATGGCAGTGAAGAAACGGCTGGGGCATTTCCAGCCCGTCGACGAAGACGTTGAACTCTCGATGCTTCACCACACGCGCCGGCGTCTCCGCGAAGCCGGCTACCGCGCGTACGAAGTCAGCAACTACGCCCTGCCCGGCGAGGCGTGCCGGCACAATTTGGTTTACTGGACCGGCGGCAACTACATCGGCCTGGGCCCGTCGGCCGCGTCACACGTGCAAGGCTGGCGCTGGCGCAACCGCCCCCACCTCGGCGAGTGGGAAAATGCCGTCGCCGCGGGCAGGCTGCCGGCGAGCGACGTCGAAATCCTCACGCCAGGGCAACGCGCCGGTGAACTGGCCATGCTGATGTTGCGCCTCGACGGTGGAATACAGTTCGACGCGTTTTCCGCCCGGACGGGGTATGACGTACAAACCCTCTTCCGCTCGCAAATCGATCGGCTCGCACCGACCGGCCTCATAACCGTCGACAGCCGCACCGTTAAACTCACCGAACGCGGCGTCAACGTCGCGGACGCGGTCGCCGCGGAGTTCCTCGAACCGTCGGTCATTTCTTCCAGTTATACCGGTTTCGATTGATTCTCTCGCCGCCCCGGATTCTTCCCGTCAGACCGGGCACCGGGGGCGGCGCTTCGCTTTGCCCCGGCGTGTGGGCGATGAAACGGGCCGCGGGGGAATCAAGTCGAATCCGTATTCGTTGCCCTGCGCCGCACGGCTGGCTACCGGCCAACAAAAAGATTCTCGGACGTGCCGCGCGCATTCCACTAAAGCGAATTGGCGCCAAATCAATAAATGGCGATCGGTCTAAACGGCGGCGGCGTCACGGTCGATAAATTGGACGGCGGTGGGCCGCACCGTCGTCCTCACCGGAGTTGATCCCGCGGACGTCCCGGTTTGACCAGGTTGCCAGCGAATCGTAGATCAACATGGGACGCCGGCAGGCGACTGTGGCGCGTCGCACGCGGCGGGATGGAGAGAAACGCGATGCTCGGATTCGTTCAAAGTTGGTTCAAGCCCGGCGCCAACCCGATTGGCGTCGACTTCGGCACCGACACGCTGCGCCTGGCGCAGGTCGAACTCGTCGGCAACGAGTTCCGCCTCATCGCCGCCGCCAGCGCCGACGTCCCGCCCCACCTGCGCCACGACCCCTCGGCACGGCTCGAATTTTTCGCATCGACGACCCGTGAACTCCTTGCCGGCGGAGGCTTTCGCGGGCGCAAAGCGGTGCTGGCGCTTCCGGCGGCATCGACGTTCATTCAGCACCTGCGAATGGCCAAGATGGACGACGCGGAGATGAAAAAGGCCCTGCCGTTCGAAGCGGTCGGGAAACTGCCGATCGACCCTTCCTTCGCCTTGCTGCGCCACGTCGTAGCCGGGGAGGTCTACCAGGACCAGGAGCCCAAGAGCGAAGTCGTTCTGATGGCGGCAAGCCGGGACCTGGTCAACCAGATGCTGGCAACCGCGGCCCGTGCGAAGCTCGACGTCGTTGGAATGAACGTGGAGCCCAAGGCGCTGGTGGACTGCTTCACGCACGTCTACCGCCGCAAGATCGACGCGGAACAGACGAACTGCTTCATCGACATCGGGGCCTGTGCGTCGCGCGCGGTGATCGCCCGCGGCGGGCAGATCCTGTTCGCCCGGATCATTCCGGTCGGCGGAGACCACTTTACCCGCGCCGTCGCTTCGGCGCTGAAGATCAGCGCGGAAGACGCAAAGATCATCCGGATCAAGCTCGCGCACGTTCAGCCGATGGCGCAAGAGGTGAACGCGGTCGTCTCGACCCCCGCCCCCCTCCCGATCGCGGCTCGCGTCGATGACGACGACAACAATTCCTTCGCCCTGCTCGGCGCCGGTCTGAGCGCCGCGGCGAAGCGCGAAAATGCGACCGGGGGGACGGCGGTCCTCGAAGCGCCGGCCGTGAACCGAATTTCGGCTCTTCAACCTGCCCAGTCCGGCAACGAGGCGGCGCGCGTCGAAGAC
>JBKJRK010000176.1:0-2545 GCA_046593135.1 Tepidisphaeraceae bacterium
GTACGCCGCGATTTTCGACCGTACCCGGTCGAATCAGCAAGAGCGAAGCGTTCTTTTGCGCGGGCGAGTTTTGACGGGACGCCGCGCTCCTGCTTTCTTGGCCGGCGTACCGGCCAACGTTGCCGAGTACGGCAACGCATGGGCTGGAAGCCCATGCCACGAAACGCAGTCGCCGAATCCGTCATGCACCCCGGCCGAGGCGCGGCGCGTCATGCGCCTTGCTCCTGTCTCGCACATCCCAACAATCAGCGGCATGGCCCGTCTCCGAGACGTTCCCGTTGTGCTGCGGACGGTCGGGCCGTGGGCGTTTCTCAAGCGCATCGTCCGGGAGATCCTCGACGACAACCTGTTCACCCTCGCCGGCGGCCTCGCGTACGCGTGGCTGTTTGCCGTCTTCCCTTTCCTTATCTTCCTGATGAACCTGTTTCCCCTGATCGTTGACCCCAACCAGGATAAAGAGGTCAGCGACATGAAGGAGGCGATGAAGGTGTTCCTCTACGCCGCCCTCCCCGACCCGGCGGCGGCGACGCTGTGGACGCAGATGGAAGCGCGGATCACGACGGTCATCGACAATCCCAGCCGATCGATCGCCAGCATCAGCCTGCTCATCGCGTTGTGGGCCGCTAGCAAAGGCATCGGCGTCACGATGGGGGCGATGGAGAAATGCTACGAGCTCGAGAAGGGCCGGGCCTTCTACACCCGCCGGCCGATGGCATTTGCGCTGACCATGATGGTTTCCGTCCTTGTGTTCACGCTCGTGCTGCTCCTCCCGGCGGGGGCGACGTTCAAGAACTTGATGATCGGCCAGTCCGCACACATTCACTATTGGGCGACCCTCGCCTTCGACCTCGTCCGCGGGTGTGCCGCGATTGCGGTGGTGCTGCTCGTTCTCGCCGTCCTGTACCATTTCGGCCCGAGCGTGAAACACCGGTGGCGGTTCCTGACGCCGGGCGCGGTGTTCGTGCTGTTGACCTGGGTGGGAGTGGGGCTGCTGTTTCGCTACTACGTCAACCACTTTGGCAAAGCGAAATACGAAGAAACCTACGGCTCGGTCGGGGGAGTGGCTATCTTATTGGTGCTGTTCTACATCGACGCGCTAGTCCTTCTCATTGGCGCGCAGATCAACAGCGAAATTGACTTCGAAGTGCTGAAAGTCCCCCGCGGCAGCCGGAGTTTTTTGGTGGCGGAAGGCTCGGGCGTTGCCCCGCGCGAGGAGCCTGAGAAGGCCGACTATTTTTCGGACGACATGACGTCGTCCCACGGGTCGGATTAGCGTCGACGGCTGCGACAGAAGTCGACCCGGGAACTTTTGGGCGTGTCGGATGTCCAACGCTAAACACAGGAGAATCATCATGCGTAACCCGCGCCTCGTATTCGCTTCGCTCGCCGTCGCCGCTTCGGCCGGGATTGGCGTTCTCACGTTCGACACGGCCGTCGCTCAGCAGTCGCCGCCTGCGAGCCAGCCCAAGCCGGTCCAGGCGGCGGAGGCGGAGCCGGCGAAGGTGCCGGTGAAGCAGGTGATGCTGTTCTCCAGCGGCGTCGGGTACTTCGAGCACTTCGGATCGGTGACCGGCGACGGCTCGACGGCGCTACAGTTCAAGACCCAGCAGATCAACGACATCCTCAAGAGTCTCGTCCTTCAAGATCTGGACGGCGGGCAGGTTTCCACCGTGACCTATCCGTCGCAAGACCCGCTCTCCAAAACACTGGGCAGCTTTCAGGTCAACATCTCCGGCAATCCTTCACTGGCCGACCTGCTTAATCAGCTTCGCGGCGCCGTGGTGACCGTCCGGACCAACGGCGCCGAAGCCCTCCGCGGGACGATCCTCGGCGTCGAGAAGCAAAAGCGGCCGGTGGGGAAGAAGGAGAACCCGGAGGTCGTCGAGGTTGCGGTGCTCAACGTCTTGCTGGCCGGCAACGCGAAGATTCAGTCCGTCAACCTTGACGACGTGCGCGACATCGAGTTGGAGGACCGGCAGCTTCAGGAAGAGCTCGCCAAAGCCCTGACGGCCGTCGCCCAGGCGCGCGACCAGGACAAGAAGCCGGTCACGATCAATTTCCGCGGCAAAGGCGAACGGCGGGTGCGGGTGGGTTACGTCGTCGAGACGCCGGTCTGGAAGACGAGCTACCGGCTCATCCTGGGCGAGCCTCGCAAGGCCGGCGAAAAGGCCGCCGCGGGGGAGGGGGAAAAGGGTGACAAGGAGCCGTTGCCCGGCGACGGGAAATTGCAGGGGTGGGCGATCGTCGAGAATCAGACAGACAGCGACTGGAACGACGTCCAGCTTTCCCTCGTCAGCGGCCGGCCGATCAGCTTCATCCAAGACCTGTATCAGCCGTTGTACGTACCCCGGCCGGTCGTGCAGCCGGAGCTGTACGCGAGTTTGAAGCCGCAGACGTATGACGTGGGAATGAAAGACAAGGCGGAAGCGGAGGAGTTCTCCAAGGCGACTTCAGCCGGCCGGGAGTCGAAACAGCAACTCGCCCGGCGAATGGCCGGAGAGGCGCCAGCCGCTGCGCCGGCACTGGCCGATAGCGCTTTCGGTGG
>JBKJRK010000202.1:0-4521 GCA_046593135.1 Tepidisphaeraceae bacterium
TCTCATCCCACCAGCCGTAGCTCAGGAACTCAAATCACCCCGGCGAGGCGCCGCGATCGATCCGACCGTCATCGGGCATGTGATCGTGACAGAACGGCCCAGGCCGGAGAGCTTTCGAAGCGTTCCTCGCGAGTTGGACGCGGGCGAGTCCGAAGCCATTGCGTTGGCGCTGGAGCGCGGCATCTCGACGATCCTGATCGATGAACGGGATGCGGACGCCGCGGCGCGTGAGGGTTTGAAGCCGGTCGGTGTGTTAGGCATACTGCTGCGTGCCAAGTTGGCGGGCTTGGCGGATCGGATTGTTCCGCTCGTGCAACGGCTTCGTGAGGAGCTTCGTTTTCGCATGACCGACGAACTACAGGAGCGAGTCCGCCGACTTGCCAACGAGTAAGAGCGCAGACATGAAACCACTCAATATCGGCTTGATCGGCTACGGCTTCATGGGCCGGACGCATTCCAACGCGTACCGCCGGGTATCGAACTTCTTTGACCTCGACCTCCAGCCCGTCCTCAAGGCGGTCTGCGGGCGCGACGCGGAGAAGACGAAGGCGTTTGCGGCGAAGTGGGGGTACGAATCGACTGAATCGGATTGGCGGAAGGTGATCGAGCGGAAAGACATCGACGCCGTCGACATCTGTACGCCGAACAACTCGCACAAGGAAATCGCCATCGCGGCCGCCAAGGCGGGGAAGATGGTGTTGTGCGAGAAGCCGTTGTCGATGGACACGGCCGAGGGCGAGGAGATGGTGGCGGCCATCGAGAAGGCGGGGGTGCCGAATACGGTTTGGTACAACTACCGCCGCGTGCCGGCGGTTTCGCTTGCCAAGCAGCTCATCGACTCGGGCAGGCTCGGACGGATCTTCCATTACCGGGCTAACTTCCTTCAGGATTGGACGATCTCGGCAGATCTGCCGCAGGGCGGCGCCGGACTCTGGCGGCTCGACGCGGCGGCAGCCGGGAGCGGCGTGACGGGCGACCTGCTCGCCCACTGCATCGACACGGCCATCTGGCTCAACGGCTCGCTCACGCAGGTCAATGCGATGACCGAGACTTTCATCAAGGAGCGCAAACACACCGCCACGGGCAAGGTGGAAAAAGTCGGCATTGACGACGCATGCTCGTTCTTCTGCCGTTTCGGCAACGGCTCGCTCGGCCTGTTTGAATCCACGCGTTACGCCCGCGGGCACAAGGCGCTGTACACGCTGGAGATCAACGGCGAACACGCCTCGATCAAGTGGGATCTACACGATTTGCACCGCTTGGAATACTTCGATCACCGCGACGAAGGGATTGTCCGCGGCTGGCGTTCGATCCATGTGACCGACAGCGACCAGCCGTACATGGGCAAGTGGTGGGTGCCGGGCTTGCAGATTGGCTACGAGCACACGTTTGTTCACCAAGTCGCCGATTTCCTCGAAGCCGCGGCCAAGGGCGAGCCCTGCCCGCCGACGTTCAGGGACGCGCTGGAGACGCAGAGGGTATGCGACGCCGTACTGAAAAGTGCGAAGAACAACGGATGCGCGGAGAAGGTGTAAGATCGCACCGTTATCCCACGACCATTCACAGTTGCGGCGAAAGGCGTCTTCATGGCGTCGAGGTAAAATCTAAGCCGCCGAAGTCAGGTCAAACGCGTTAACCCGTGGGCGACATGCACCGATTCATCGTCCTGCTGTTGATCTTGCCGCTGTGCGCCGCCGCGTCGTCGGAGGTGCGGTTGGCTGCGGATGGCAAGTCCGTCACGCATGTCGCGTGGGACACTGAAGACGACGGGCGCATGGCGAATCTGCTGCGCGATGGTACCGCAATCAGCGGCGCAAGCTTCAGCGTCAAACAAGCCGAAGGCGGCGGATTTGATCTGACGATGGCTGGGCCGGGCGCGAGCGTCACGTTTCCGTTTGATCCGCGCGTCAGCGCGGTCACGATCCTTCCCGCGCGGACCGACGCCGACGCCGCGTTTCATTTTCCCGTGATCGTGTCGGCGCCGGGGTTTGGCGCGATGCGCGTGGAAACGGCTGATGACGTCAAACTTGCTTCGACGCTCGTGGGAAGTCGCCGGAATAAGACGGTGGACTGGACCCTCAAGCTCCCGGATCGGCCGAGCGTGACGTTGCAGTTTCGGCCGTGCTTTGTTCCGGCGCCGAAGGGGTTAGATGATCCGGTGCGATGGAAGCTCGCACGCCGGGCATGGCTGAATCAGTTTCAGGTCTCGGCCAAGTGGGGCGATCCCGGACATCCGGTCAGCGCGCCGGCTGGGGTGCTGGCGAATAATGTCATCAGCGATCCGGTGACGTGCCTGCTCTTCGTCTATGCCGACGCCGCGCTGATGACGCCGCAACTCGCGCCCGGTATTTCCGCGATGTATCACGTCGGGCGGACACTCGACTGGTGGATCGACGAGCGCATGCTCCCCACCGGCGAGATTCCGGGATACTGGGACAAGCTGAACTTTCTCGACGCCAATCCGTCGATCCTCATCACCGCGTGGGACTACGCCGAGTCCACCGGCGATCGCAAGTGGCTGGCCGATCGAATCGACAAGCTCGAGAAGGCCGCGCAGTTCATGGCGTCGCGCGACGTGGATCACGACGGCTTACTCGAAGCGGTGCAGAGCGGCAATCCCAACACGCTCATCGAGCCGGCGCGTTCGTGCTCGGCTTACGACGCGATCAACTGTGGTTACAAGGACGCTTACTGCAACGCCATCGCTTATCGCGCCTTTCGCTGCATGGCGGACCTCGAAAAGCAACTCGATCGCAACGAACAGGCCGATCATTACGCGCAGCTCGCGGATCGACTCAAAGCTGCTTACGCGAAAACGTTGACCGTTCCCGCGACCGGGTGGATCGGCTGGTGGCGGGCGCAGGACGGCGAGTTGCACGACCTGGCGTCGCCGCTCTTGAACGGCCTTGCGGTGGATTACGATTTAATCGTCGCGAATGCGGGTCGAGATATCCTGCGCAGACTGCGCGAGAAGATGGTCGAGTTGAAGTTCACGCGCTTCGACGTCGGCCTACCGTGTACGCTCGTGCCGGTTCGACGCAGCGAATATCTCCAACCGTCGGCCCCGGGACTCGCGACCAAGGAAGACGGCTCGGACATGTTCGGCCAATACCTCAACGGCGGGGTCCTGCCCGGCGACACGCTGCGCTACCTCAGCGCCAGCTACGCCGTCGGGGAGCGCGAGTTTGCCGATAAAATCCTCGACGCCATGCTCGCCCGCATTCCGAAGGGTGACTTCGCAGCCGGGGGATTCGCGACGAGCATCGTTGACGTCTACCCCGGCGGCGCTGAGTTCTTCACCTGGGACGCCAAGCCCTGCGGCTACGAGGGCCTGCTCTCGCACGCGTACCATTTCCTACAGGCCGTTCCGATGCGCGATGAGGCGATTCGCCGGCGCGTATATCGTCCACTGTACCACTCGCCGTAATGCGCCCACGCGAACACCTTCGGATAGTCCTGCCTTGCTGCGTGTTGAGTGCTTTCGGTATAACGTCGGCAGAGCAGCGAGTAAAAACCTGAACATTGGCATGATCGGCTACGACTTCATGGGGCGCTCGCCCAGGCCGCCGATGTTCCGCGACGCACTGGAAACGCAAAACGCGTCGACGCGGTGCTGAACAGTGCCAAGAACAACGGCTGCGCGGAAAAGGTGTAAACAATTGACGTGCTGGCGTGTCCTAAGGGGAGAGGGAATCAGACCGGAGATCCTACAGATGAAAAAAACCTTGCTCGGCCTCGCGCTCGTCGCGGGCCTGACCGTAGTTCCTGCGACGAATCTTTTTGCTGAGAAAGAAGATCACGCGCTGAATTTGATCAACGACCGCACGTCCGACGCTCAGGCCGGCTTTGAATCTCTTTTCAACGGTAAAGACCTGGCCGGCTGGAAGGGCAAGGAAGGCTTCTGGTCCGTCCAGGATGGAGCGATCACGGGCGAGACGAAAACGGACTTCAAAGGCCCCAACACGTTCCTTGTCTGGCAGGGCGGCGAGCCGGAGAATTTTGAGCTGCGCTTCAAATACCGCATCTACAGCGGCAACTCCGGCGTGCAATATCGTTCGAAGGTCGTCAACGTAGAAGCCATGCAAGTCGCCGGTTATCAAGGCGACTTTGAAGCCGGCACGACGTACTCCGGCATCCTCTACGACGAATCAGGCGGGGCGGGCGGACGCGGCATCATGGCCGAGCGCGGGACGAAGGTCACCTGGCCCAAGGATGGCGAGAAAAAAGTCGAGCCGCTCCCGCTGACGTCCGAAGAACTTCAGAAATTGATTAAGGCGGAAGACTGGAACGAGTACGTCATCATCGCCGACGGCAACCATCTCACCCACAAGATCAACGGCCACGTTACCGCCGAGGTGATCGACGAAAGCGATAAGGCCCCGAAAGCCGGCGTACTCGCCATCCAGGTTCACGCCGGCGGGCCGATGAAGGTTCAGGTGAAGGATATTTTTCTGAAGAAGCTATGACGGGAGAGAAGACAGTAGACAGAATACAGTAGACAGAATGCGGAAAGAGTAGGAC
>JBKJRK010000266.1:0-3446 GCA_046593135.1 Tepidisphaeraceae bacterium
GTGGTCGGCCAGGTCCACGCCGTTCGCGTCGGCGCCGCCGAAGACGAGCATTTTCCGCCCCAGTCGCACCATCGCCGCCACCGCGAGCGCCTTGGGCAGCGGGGGGCGGGCGGTCCAAGTGTTTTTCAGGGCGTCGTACTTCCAGACGTCCGTTGTAGGCGGGTTGTTCATCCCGCTGCCGGCAAACCCGCCGGCGAGCCAGACGATGGTCCCGTCGGCGGCGGTCGCGGCGCCGGTAACCGGACGCGGCATCGGCGCGATCTTCGTCCAACTGTCGGCGTCCGGGTCATAGACGTTTGACGTGACAACTGGGCGGGTCGTCACATCCATCCCGCCAAACACGTACAGCTTTCCGTTCACGCCCGAGGCCTGAGATTCGAGCGTCGCGAGGGGTGCGGGAGTCATCGCGGTCCAGCCCTCGACCGAGCGAGGGATGACTTCGACGGCCGAGAGAATGGCGTTGTCGATGACGTTGCGAAACCGCAGGTCGAGTGAGCCGTCGGCGACGTTGACAATAATGCTGCGCACGAGCGCCGCTTTTCCACCGCCGTAGGCTGCGACGTCGAACTTGCTGAGGACCAGCTTGTTTTCGACGTACACATTGAATTTCCGGCGGCCGCCTTGCGTGTGGACGGGGTCGGCGAAGTGCAGGCGGACGTCGTACGTTCCGCTGGGGACCTGCGCGGACTAGTCGAAATTCCCCCAGCGACGGGTGTAATAGAGCGGGTCTTCAAACGTGTTGCCGACTTCGTACGGCGAGACCGACACGGTGCCGCCGGCAAAGCCCTCGTCGCGCGACCAGGTTCGACCGCTCAGGTCGGTGTGCGGGCCTCGGCCGGCGTCGATGCGGAGGACGGAACCCACCGGCGCCGCCTCTGCCGGGCCGGCCGCCGGCGCGGGGCTGGCCGGAGTTGTGGGGGTGGTCGCTGCGGTCGCAAGGGCCGCAAATTGTGCGGCCGGCATCGGCGTGTCGTAAATAACCCCCGTGACGGTCGAAAAAAACTGTCGAGATTCCAACCGCTCGGCGACCGCGGATGGGCCGGCGTGCTGACGTCTTGGATGCCGCATCTGATGGTTCTGATCGGCCTCTTGCGGCCCGGGGCGTGAAAGTTACAGGACGTGCCTATTCCGCGTCCGGATCCGACTGCACGTCAATCCAGTTGCGGTGGCCGGCCGGCGGCGGCGTCTGGGGGACGAGGTGCAGGTTGTGGTTGGCGACGGTCTGCGTGATCGCGTTGGGAGCGGTGTACACCGCGATCTGTAACTGCTGGCTCCACAGCTTCGCCTGCCGTCCGCGGATTTCGCCGTGCAGCTCATTGCACTGGTGCCCGAGCTGCAAATTCTGCTGCCGCAACTGCAACAGGCAGATTGCGATCAGGGCGGTCGTGAACAGGCACAGGAGGAGTTTGAGCATGGGCGTGATGGTGGAGGTACTGATTGTTGATGGTTGATTGTGGATTGTTGAGGGGTTGTTTGTCGGTGCGGATGCCCTTCAACAATCAACCCTCAACAATCAACATTCAACACTCATCCATCGATCCTAATTCGCACTCGCCAGCGGCTTGGGCGGGAGGCGGAGGCGCATGTTGGGTTGGACGGTGTCGCCGCCTTTGAGGATGTCCTTGTTCATGTCCTTGATCTGTAGCCAAGCGTTGCCGCTGCCGAGTTGGTCGGAGGCGATCTTCCAGAGGTTGTCGTTGTCTTTGACGACGTACCAGGATCCGCCGCCGTCGGCGGGGGAGGATACGGGCAGGGGGTCGACGACTTCCGTCACCGGGACGGCCTGGGGAGCCTGAACAACAGTGACCGGGGTCGTCGGGACGGTGGCGGCGGTGGGGATGACGTACTTGCGGCCTTCCACAATCAAATCAGGGTTCTTTTCGAGTGACGGGTTGGCCTTGATGATCGCGGCGATGTTGGCCTTCGAGCTGGAGCCGAGCGTCTTGGCCGCGACTTTCGATAAGTTGTCGCCGGCTTGGGCGACGTACTCCTGCTTGGCGGCCGTGGCCGGCTTGGCGACGGCGGGGGTGGCGCCGGCGGGCACGAGAGGCTCGCCAACTTGGTGGGCCCATTGCTCGAGTTCAGTCGTCGCGCCGCCGGACGGTTGCACCGGACCGTTGCCGGCCGCGACCGGCGGCTGCACGTTTTCGGGTTGGGCGGGAACGACCGGCGAACCGGTCGAGCGAATGGCGATGGGGACGCCGGCGGGGTTGGCCGGGCCGCCAACCTCGACCTGCGTTACGCCGACGCCCGGCACGACGGGAGGTCGCGGCCGGAGTTCGGACTGCGTGGGCACCGGGTTGGCCGGGGTGATCTGCGGGATGCGGCCCAGGGGCGCCGGGCCGGGTTGAGCCGGGGCCGGCGTAGTCACGCTTTCGCGCACGTTGGACGCCGAATCGACCAGCATCGCCTGCGGCGGCTGGGTCGTGCTCGTCATGTGATCCGAAAGAAGGATCCCGATCACGATGATAAAGGCCAGTCCGACCAGTAGGCCGATTTTAGTTTCCCGCGTCATGGGCGTGCCTTGTAGGGGCGAACCTTGTGTTCGCCCGTCCTTTGATTCAGGAACGAGGGCGAACACAAGGTTCGCCCCTACGTTTTTTCTGCGACGCGGAGCTTCGCCGAGCGGGAGCGGGGGTTGCGGGCGAGTTCGTCGTCGGAAGGCGAGAGGGGCTTTTTCGTGACAATCGCGAGTAGCCCGGTCTGCTCCGCCGACCGAAACGCCTGCTTGACCAACCGATCTTCCGTCGAATGGAAGCTGATCACCGCCAGCCGACCGCCGGGCTTGAGTCTTCGCGGCGCCTGGTTGAGCAGGGCCTGAAGGTTCTCAACCTCGCGGTTCACGGCCATCCGCAGAGCCATAAAGGTGCGGGTGGCGGGATCGATCTTCTCCGGGGCTCCGCCCCGTTTCGGAATGGCCGATCGAACCAGATCAGCCAACCGATCGGTAGTTTGAATCGGCGAAACGCGTCGCGCGTCACCAATTTTTCTTGCGATTCGACGGGAGTAACGTTCCTGGGCAAGGTTGTATAGGACGTTTGCGAGGTCTTCCTCGCGCATCGTGTTGACCAGATCGGCGGCAGTTTTCTCGATGCGCGGGTCGATGCGCATGTCGAGCGGCATGGGCTGGGCAAATGACAACCCGTACTGCACGTCAAAGAGCTGGTTCGTGCTCAAACCAAGGTCCGCGACGATTCCGTCGACGGCGGGAATGCTAGCCGCTTCGAGCACGTCATCGAGTTCCGCGAAGTTGGCGTGAAAGAAGCGTGCCGGGCAGTCCGGGGCGGTTTCGCGGACGCGCCGGCTGGCGAATTCGAGGTTTCGGGGGTCGGCGTCGATGCCGATCAGCAAGCCGGTCGGACCGATTCGCGCCGCAATGGCCGACGCATGCCCGCCCCGGCCGAGTGTGCAGTCAAGGATGACGCGCCCCGCCTGGGCGTCGAGGC
>JBKJRK010000347.1:0-7695 GCA_046593135.1 Tepidisphaeraceae bacterium
GAACCCCAGAAGCGACACGACGAGGCATACGTCCAATCTTATTTCGTGCAGATGCAGGATATCGCAGCCAAACGTGTCGAACTGAGCAGGCAATTCGTTGGGAAATACCCGAACCACCCCAAAAAGGCGGACGTTCTGTTCATCCTGTGCGAGTCCGTCCTACCGTCCGGGGGGAATTTCGAGGCCCAGAAAAAGGCGGTTGCTGCATTTATTCAGGCTGCGCCAACCGACGAGCGCGGGGCGAAGTTATTGTTCATGGACGCCGTGATGGGCGGCGATGAAGCCAAGCAGCTCTCGACGATGCGGGAGATTATCGCCAAGTATCCGAACAGCCGCGCCGCCGGGATGGCAAAGGGCCGGGTGCGGCAGACGGAAAGCATCGGTCAGCCCTTCGAGCTCGAGTTCACCGACGCCGTCTTGCGCAAGGCAGTCTCGATGAAAAAGCTTAAGGGCAAGGTCGTGATCGTCATTTTTTCAAACTCGGTGGCCCCACCCTGTACGGAAGAGGCGCCCCGCCTGAAAGGCCTATACGCCCGGTACAAAGACAAGGGCGTTGAGTTCATCAATGTCAGCCTTGACGCGCCCGAAAAAGAGGGCGGCCTCGACGCGCTGAAGAAGTTTGTAAAGGAGAACGACATCACCTGGCCCCAGTACTACCAGGGTGACGCCGCCCGAAGCGAGTTCTCGAGGAGTTGGGGTATCGTCGGCCTGCCCAGCATGTTTGCCATCGACGCCGACGGTAAGCTCCACTCCACCGCCGCCCGCGAAGAACTCGAAACGATGATCCCGGCGTTGCTTAAAAAAGCGAAGCCGCCGGCGTAGCCGTGCATGTCTGGTATGCAAGTGGCGAACATCGAATATCAACCGCTAACGAAAGCCCGTCATTCGGGAGTGGATTGGTTTCAAATCTCCTTGACCGCCGTTCCTCGGCGCTTGATGCACCGCATTCCGGGCTAGCGCGGAGGTCGTAGCCGCAGGTGGGGCAGAGCCCGAAACGGTGGGATTGCCGCATGCGTTGTCGGCGCAACCAAGTCCGGATCCCCACAAAGCAACGGTAACGCGGGGACCGTTGCAACATCCAGTGCGGCACGGAGGCGTTCACGCGCTAGTCCCCGGGCTCGGCAGCCGGGGCACCCCTCGGCCCGACGACGACCCGCGCGAGGATCAGTGGTTCGGCCTCCTGAGCGAAAGAGGCGGGTCCGAAGCTTCCGAATTCATACAGGGGGCATTGGTTCCCGGGGAAGCGAGGTATCTTCCGGGCTAGCTTGTGTGTCCGGGGCGTCTGTCGCGGGCGCGGTGTAGGCTTGGGTAGTGTTGGTTGCCGAGCCGGCGGTGCCGGTGACGCCGCCGGAGGGGGCGGAGGTCGAGGGGGCGGCGGGCGCGGGCTCGCCGGGGACGACGCCGGCGGGAGCGGTCTCGCCGAACTCGTCTTCCGCTTCTTCGACGTACACGTCTTCCGGCTCCGTCGCGTCAACCTCCCGGCGCATCAGGAAGTAGATGATCGTATTGGCCGAAAAGTAAAACGAGATCGCGTAAGCGCCGAGCAGCCCGATCACAAGGTAGACCCACAGCGAGATCATGCCGGCGGCGATGTCTTCAGACCACTTCAGACCTTCATACTGCACGTCATAAGGCAGATGACCAAAGTTCGGGGCCTGCCAGATGGCGGCGGCCTCGCCGGCGCCGTTCCAGTAGATTTCGGGTTTGCCGGTCAGCCACCAGCCGACGAAAAAGTGCGTCAGCGAGAGCACGAGCCAGATGAAAAAGCGGACGAAGGTGTAGGTCAGCGCGCCGTAAATGATGGCGACGAGCGTGTAGAACAGCATTCGCCAGGGCCGGGCGAAGACGTAGCTGAAGCTGCGGCTGATCGCGTCGAAGCTGTCGGAGCCTTCGACGGGGATGGTCGGGTACATGAGGTTGAACCCGCCGACGAGGCCGAGCAGGACGAGCGTCATCACCAGCCCGGCGATCAGGGCGAGGAAGAAAACGACCGACAACAGGATCGGCCCGACGACGGGGATGTACAACAGCAGCCCGCCGATCGCGACGACCGCGCCCAGCACCAGCAGGATGAGCAGCGGGATCAGCGGCGCAAAGCCGAAGCTGAGCAGCTTGTTCAACGAAAAGCGCAGCGCCTGGCGGACGGAGATTTTCTCGTCGCGCGCCACGTGAACTGCGGCGATGCGTGAGATGGCGCCGCCGAAGACAGACCAGATGAGCAGGAACCACAGGGCGAAAAGGGTGAAAAAGAGCCAGTGGTTGGTGATCAGTTCGTAGTGCCCGACAACCAAGAAGTTGACGACGCCCGTGGCGACGCCCTCAAAGCTGAGCGCCAGAACTCCTTCCGTGACGCGATTGACCTGCCGGATCTCGAAGTCAAAGAAGCTGATGAAGATGCCGCGCGGCGCCGGCTCACGGTCGAGCATCGGCCAAGACGCCGGCGCGGTGTAGAGCGTGTCAGTCGGCTGGACAAGATGCTTCTTCATCCAGACGCCGTCCAGGACGCGCCCGCCGAGGTAGATGAGGAGTAGGGCCGTGAGGGCGAGGACGAGCTTGGACGGATGGACGGCGACCCGAAACGCCTTAAAGACGTTGGTAAAGGGAAAGACTTCGCGCCAATTAATGTTTCGGACCGTCTGCGTTTCGTCCGCCATGGGCGGTTCTCCTTTTCCCTGCAATTCCCTGCGCTGGCGCGACGGCTGAAAGCCGTATCCGCCCATCGCCGACGCCGGGCATTATAAGCGCGGGGGTAAATGGTTCAAACGGAGAAGGTTAGAGAAAAGGGGCCGGGGGTCAGGAGTCAATCGTCTTCCTGACTCTTGGTCCCTGACTCCTGATTCCTCTCCTCTACGGGAATCTGATATTTTCCGTCGAGCCAGCGGCCCAAGTCGATCAGCTTGCACCGCTCGCCGCAGAAAGGATATGTCCCCGGCCGCTCGGGGCCGTCGGGGACGGAGGTTTTGCAGATGGGGCACTTCATGGGAATGGCGCTACTTGCTCTTCTTGCCGCGAGATTGCTTCGCCGCGGGTTTGGCCGCGGACTTGGACGCTGATTTTGACTCGGGGGGCGCGGCGGGTTTCGGCTCCGGCTTGGCCTCGGCGGCGGGCTTGGGCGAATCGGCGGGCTTGTCGCCGCCGGGGGTTTCGGACTTTGAGCCTTCGCTTTTCGTTTCGGCGGCGCCGGCTTCGGCCTTGGCCTTGTCGGTGTAACTTTGATCCCGGTAGTCCGTGATGTAGAAGCCGCTGCCTTTGAAGATCAGGCCCGCGCCGGCGCCGATGAGGCGCTTGACCTTGAGCTTTTTGCACTTGGGGCACTTGCGCACGGGGTCCGCCGTCATCGATTGAAACACCTCGAAGGCGTGGCCGCAGGCGTCGCATTTGTAGTCGTATGTGGGCATATCTGTAGGGGCGAACCTTGTGTTCGCCCTGAGCAAATCTGGCGTAATCATCCGAGGGCGAACACAAGGTTCGCCCCTACGACGAACGCGAAACCGCCACCTGCGCCGGCCGCAAAACGCGGTCGCCGAGCGAGTAGCCTTTTTGCAGGGTCTGAACAACGGTTTCACCCTTGCCGGCGTACTGCGGCGCGTCCTGGTGCATCAGGGCTTCGTGGCGCAAGGGGTCGAACGGGTCCCCGGGCTTAGGGGCGATCTCGTTCACTTGCTGCTGCTTCAGCACGCTCAGCCACTGGTCGTGAACGATCTGCATCCCCTTGAGAATGCTGGCGGCGTCGACCTTGCCGGCGTCCTGAGACAACGCACGCTCGAAATTATCGATGACCGGAAGCAGGCTCTTGATGAGCGACTGGTTCGCGTACTGCACGCGCTGGTCGGCTTCGCCCTGCAGGCGCTTCTGCGTGTTCTTGAAGTCGGCGGTGGCGCGGGCGAGACGCTGGAAATAATCGTCGCGCTCCGCCTTCAGGCGCTCGGCGTCGTTCGCCGCCGTGTTGCTGGCGGGTGATGGCGTTGCTTCGTTTTCCGAAACGTCCGGCGCCTGGGCGGCGTTGTTCTCGTCGTCGGCTTGGGCGTCGTCGCCTTCGTCGATGGGGATGCGGGTCATGTCGTTCCTTCGTTGGTCGTTGATCGTTGAATGTTGATCGTTGAATGTTGGGCGACGGCGTACATTTCCCTGTACTTACAACCATTCACTCTCAACCATCAACAATCCCTCACTCGTCTCCCTTGATCATTTCCTTCAGCTTCTCGAGGAAGCCTTTGCGCTGGGGAAGATGCTGGCCGTCCTCGGACTCCGCGTATTCGCGGAGAAGCGATTTTTGCTTCTCGGTTAGTTTTTTGGGGATCTCGATAAGGATCTGCACGAGTTCGTCGCCGCTCTTGTAGGAGCGGAGGTCGGGCAGTCCCTTGCCCTTGAGCTTGAAGACTTCGCCGTGCTGGGTGCCGGCGGCGATGTCGAGCTCTTCTTTTCCCTTGAGCGTCGGGACTTCGATGCGCCCGCCGAGCGCCGCTTGGGTGAAGCTGATTGGAACCTGGCAAACAATGTCGTTGTTGTGCCGGCTGAAAACCGGGTGCGGCTTGATGGCGATGTAGCAATGCAGGTCGCCGTTCGGCCCCCCGCCCTCGCCGGGCTCGCCTTCGCCGGCGAGACGGACGGCTTGGCCTTCGTGGACGCCGGCGGGGATCTTGACGGTCACGGTCTTCTGTTTCGTTTGCCGGCCGGTGCCGTTGCAGCCGGGGCAGTGGTCTTTGATGACCGATCCCTTGCCGCGGCAGTTGGGGCAGTTGGTCACCATGCGGAACATGCCGCCGAAGCCCTGCTGGGCGACGCGCCCCTGCCCGCCGCATTGGACGCAGACGACGGGCGAACTGCCCGGCTTGGCGCCGCTGCCCTTGCAGGTTTCACAGTGTTCCTGTTTCTCGAACTCGATGGTTTTTTCCGCGCCGCTGGCGACTTCGCCGAGAGAGAGCTCGACTTGCGTTTCGAGGTCGAACCCGCGTGAGCCGCGTGCCCGCGCCTGCCCCCCGCCGCGGCTGCCGCGCCCGCCGAGGGCGCCGCCGAAGATTTCGTCGAACATCGAGAAAATGTCGGACGCCTCCATGTTGGAAAAGTCGTGCTGGCCCTGGAGCCCGGCGTGGCCGTACTGGTCGTAGCGGCGGCGCTTGGCGTCGTCGGAAAGAATCTCGTACGCCTCGGCGCACTCCTTGAACGCAGTCTCCGCCTCGGTCTTTCCCTCGCCGTTGTGGCGGTCGGGATGGTACTTCATCGCCAGCCGGCGGTAGGCGCGCTTGATCTCGTCGCCGTTCGCGGTGCGGGTGACGCCGAGGACTTCGTAATAATCTCGTCTGGTGGTGGCCACGCTGATCCTACGTTCAGGCTCGTCCGAAAGTTGGTCGGCCACTTGGGCCTGGGCATTTACAGGTCGTCAGGCTTAAGGCCCGTTTGCTTGGAAATCCGCGACAGCATGCGCGGCCCGATTTCGTCGCCGTCGTGAAACGCAAATACGTAATCAGGCCAACCGTCGCGCCAGAACTTTATGCGAACCGGAATGCCTTTTGATCCGCCACCCGATCCGGAGCAGCGATGCCAGCGCCCGTTTCGCTTTGACACTGGGCCGGTTGCTCATGCGGATACGGAAAAAACGGCGTTCAACGAGGGCAACAGTTCCCCGTGTTCGAGCCTGTCGGCCAGAACACGCAGGGCGAGTGCCTCGGCACGTGCGACGGCCTGCTCGTGCGTTTGCCCATAAGCCAGCACGCCTGGAAGGTCGCCTACCTCGGCAATCCAGCGACCGTCTGCCTCCTGCTCGACTTCTACGTTGAATATTGCAATTCACCTCTGAGAACTCGTTAGCCGGACGCGACCCGTCGCTGGGCGATGGTCCGGCTATTTCATGAGTCATTTCAACAGTTCACGAAACGACTCGACCGTCAAACCGGAAGCGCGGACGATGTCACCCATCGTGTAGGCGTTAACCGCATTATTGCGTGGTATCACGAGGATGCGACGTCCGTCTGACATGACAACATGTTTCCCTTGCCGAGCAACCTGATAGCCGGCTTTGGTGAATGCTCGAATCGCTTGCAATGGTTAATGTCAGCTATTTTTGGCACTGACGATCCTCAAGCACTGACTTCAACGTCGCACGCCGCCGCGCCATCCGCACGCGATTGCTCTTCAGCTACCGCAAGGTACTGTTCAATTGCGTCGCGGATATTCTCCAGCGCCTCGGTCTTTGTTGCACCCTGCGAGCAGCACCCCGGAAGGCCTGGAACCGAAACGCTGAACCCCTCTTCTGATTCGATAAGCGACACTTTATACCGCATGACTAGACCGCCTTTCCAAACCGGCAGTTGCCCCATCAGTATATACAGGCCGAAACGCATGAAGACACAAGAGCGAGCGTATCGCCCTTGTGTCTTCAGGGTCCAGAGGCGCCCGGCGCATCTTCTACACCACGGCCCCGGCGATCAGCTCGGCGTCTTCTTTCAGGTCGGTCATCAGCACGTCGGTCGTCAGCGCCAAACCGGCGACGCTGGCGGCGTTGAGCAGGGCCGTCTTGGCGACCTTGGTCGGGTCGATGATGCCGGCCTTGAACATGTCGACGAACTCGCCGGTGGCGGCGTTGTAGCCGTAGGAGACGCTCTTGTTCTCCAGGATCTGGGCGACGATCACTTCGCCGTCTTCGCCGGCGTTGTCGGCGATCTGGCGGGCCGGCGCCTGCAACGCTTCGGCGACGATGTCAAAGCCGAGCTTCTCGTCGTTCTTCGCCTGACGCTTGCCGTTCTCGACGGCTTCGATCGCGCGGAGAAACGAAACCCCGCCGCCCGGGACGATGCCTTCTTCGGCGGCGGCCTTGGTGGCGTGGAGGGCGTCGTCGATGAGGTCCTTGCGTTCCTTCATCTCGATTTCCGTGTTCGCCCCGGCCTTCACGACGGCTACGCCGCCGGTGAGCTTGGCGAGGCGTTCCTGGAGCTTTTCGCTGTCGTAGTCGCTGGTGGTGCTTTCGATCTGCTTGCGGATCTGGTCGGCGCGGGCGTCGATCGCCTTGCGCTTGCCGCCGCCTTCGATGATGAGGGTGTTGTCCTTGTCGATGACGACGCGCTTGGCGGAGCCGAGCTGGTCGACCTCGACGTTTTCGAGCTTGAGGCCGACGTCTTCGCTGATGAACTCACCGCCGGTGACGACGGCCAGGTCGGCCATCATCGCCTTGCGGCGGTCGCCGAAGCCGGGCGCCTTGACGGCGCAGACCTTGAGGGTGCCGCGCAGCTTGTTGACGACCAGCGTGGCGAGGGCCTCACCGTCGACGTCCTCGGCGAGGATGAGGAGCGGGCGGCCCTGCTTGGCGACCTGCTCGAGGACCGGGAGGAGGTCCTTCATGCTGGAGATCTTCTTCTCGTGCACGAGGATGTAGGCGTCCTCGAGGATCACCTCCATCCGTTCCGGGTTGGTCACGAAGTACGCCGACAGGTAGCCGCGGTCGAACTGCATGCCCTTGACGATGTCGAGCTCGGTCTTGTGGCTCTTCGCCTCCTCAACCGTGATGACTCCGTCCTTGCCGATCTTCTCCATCGCGCGGGCGAGGATCTCCCCGACCTCACGATCGCCGTTCGCCGAGATCGTCGCGACCTGCAGGATCTCGTTGTTGTCGGTGATCGGACGGGAGATCGCCTTGAGCTCTTTCACGACGGCGGCAACGGCCTTGTCGATGCCCTTCTTGATGTCCATCGGGTTGGCGCC
>JBKJRK010000437.1:0-7450 GCA_046593135.1 Tepidisphaeraceae bacterium
CGCTGCTGGACGACACCAAGCGCCCGAACCAATTCGTGTTTGCAGGCAAGGCGCATCCGGACGACCACGACGGCAAGGAACTGATCAAGACGATCGTGAACTTTGCCCGCGACCCCGCCGTGCGGCGGCGGATGGTGTTCCTGGAAAACTACGACATGAACGTCGCCCGGTATCTCGTGCAGGGAGTCGACGTCTGGCTCAACACGCCCCGGCGTCCGTACGAAGCCTCCGGCACGAGCGGAATGAAGGCCGCCGCCAACGGCGTGCTGAACTGCTCGATCCTCGACGGGTGGTGGGTCGAAGGCTACAGCTCCGACGTCGGGTGGGCGATCGGCCGGGGTGAGGACTATACCGACCCGAATTACCAGGACCAGGTCGAAAGCCAGGCCCTGTACGACCTGCTCGAAAAGCAGATCGTTCCGCTGTTTTACGCCCGCTCGTTCGACAATCTGCCGCGCGAATGGATTGCCCGGATGAAGAACTGCATGCGCAAGCTCGGGCCGGTGTTCAACACCAACCGCATGGTGCAGGACTACACCGAGCGGTTCTACATCCACGCGCTCGACCGCGGCCTGGCGCTCGCCGCCGACGGGATGAAAAAATCGATCGACCTGGCGAGGGCCAAAGACGTGCTCCGGCGGAAGTGGTCGGGCGTCAAGATCGTCGGCGTTCACACCAGCGGCAACGGACACTTCAAAGTCGGCGAGAGCATGCAGGTCGAGGCGATGGTGGACATGCCCGGCATCGACCCGCTCGAACTCACCGTCCAGCTCTACGCCGGCGTCATCAACGGCCGTGGCGAAATCGAACAGCCGGCCGCGCTCACTTTGGAGCACGCCCGCGCGCTGGCGCCGGACCGGCACCTGTTTATCGGCAAAATCGACTGCCGCACGAGCGGCCGGCAGGGCTTCGCGATTCGCGTACTCCCGGGCAACGAAAACCTCGCGACGCCGTTCGAGCCGGGGTTGATTACGTGGAATTGAGCAGTGGTTATCACACGGATCGCGATTAACCACGCGCGAATTCAGGGCCGCTGAAGCGGCCCTGCCGGCTGGAAAATTGCGACATGACGCGCACGGGTTAATCCCGATCCGTATCAGAGTTAGCAGGCCCTCCGACCGCCGCTTGCGGTTTCGCAGAGTGAAGTGCGCCGTGCGGTCTGCGAAACCGCAAGCGGCCGGGCTGGCAGGGCTGACAGAGGGCGACTGCTCGCGATACGACTGTGGTGAACTGTCGTAAATCTAACGATCTAACAACCGTAACTGCTCGGCGAGCCACCGGGGCCGATTGGTCGTGATCCCATCCACGCCGAGGTCAACAAAGTGTTGGGCGACGGCCGGGTCATCGACCGTCCAGACGTACAGCTCCAGCCCGGCGTCTCGTATGCGTTTCACAGCCGCCGGGTCGAGGGGCGCCTTTTGCGACAGGTCGAGGCCGTCGAGATTGGCGCCTTTGGCGGCGGCGATCAGCTCGTCGATCGTGGGTGTTAATGCGCCGGTCTGTTCGTGCTTCTTGAAATCGGACAGGTAGTAGACCTTAAGCGGCGGAAACTTTTCTTTCACCGCCCGGCACAAGTCCAATTTGAAGCTGATGACTGCGGTCCGCCGGGGCGCATGGCCGGCGGCCTTCAGCGCGGCGACGAGCGGGTCGGCGGCGGCCGCGCCGATCTTCGATTCAATGAACAGGCGTTTGCCCGGGTCTTTCGGAATCGTCGCGAGCACCTCCTCGAACAGCGGCAGCTTCTCCCCGGCGTACTTCGGGTCCTTCCATTTGCCGACGTCCAGTCGTTGCAACGCTTCGGCCGTCTGCTTGGCGACGACGAGGCTTGTCCCGCCGCCTTTTTCGCCGCCGGTGACGCGTAGCGTGTTGGAATCATGAATCGTAATCAGCTTGCCGTCGGACGTGAGGTGCAGGTCGAGTTCGACTGCGTCGGCCCCGTCATGCCACGCGAGCTTGAATGCGGGCAGTGTGTTTTCGGGGGCGTCGTAAGACGCGCCGCGGTGGGCGACGATTTCCACCTTTCCGGCCCCGGTCTTAATTGACGCGTCGGCGGCCCAGGCGACCGCGTGCAACACGAGCAGGGCCGCGACGCACCACGCCGCTGAAATGAAAGTGATTGATGACATGGACCGAGATCATCCCCCGGCGAATATTCGGAGGCAATGAGCCGGGCCTGCAAACTGTGCCGGGTATAGCTATGATCCTGGCGCATGTTCTGTGGATCAGTGCTATTTCCGGTCCGCGTCCGCCGGGCGGGTTTCACGCTCGTTGAACTGCTGGTGGTCATCGGAATCATCGCGGTCTTGATCGGAATGCTGCTACCGGCGCTGAACAGGGCGAGAGAGCAGGCCCGACGAGCGGTCTGCCTCAACAACGTCCGACAGCTCACGACGGCGGCATTGTTGTATGTCAACGAGAACGGCGGATACCTCCCCGACGCGGGGAGCGTGAATTCACCTGTTGAAGGGCCCATGTGCCCGCGGACGCTGTTGCAGGCTCCGTATACTCCGGTGCCGTGGTACATCCCGGGGTCGTATGTGCTGCCGAGCATCGGCGGATTGCTGGAGCGGTACGTCGCGGCCGGTGGGGAAACCTGGCGCTGCCCGAGCGCGCCGCAGGAGACGTTTGTGATCACCGGCCCGGCGCCATACGACGGTACCGCCGCGCCAAATTTGTTCCGGCCCCATTACAGCTACAACTGCAGTCGGGAGTATTACAAACTGGCGTCGCTCGGCGGTCCGTTTGCGGCGCAATACAAGCTGCGGGAGTGGGCGTCGCGGAGCGTCGCCGGTCTGAAAACGACCGCCGCCACCGCCAGCCCGAAGCAAGACGCCTCGGCCATTGTCCTTTTCCAAGACCGGTCGAGCACGCACCACTCGGAAAAAAACACCGACATCTACACCCATCCCACGAATTCCCGGTACTACGCCAGCTACGGCTTCCTCGACGGCCACGGCGAGGGACGGGCCTACCGAAACGTGAACGAGTACATCGGGGTCATACATCGCGCGATAGGCCAGCGGTGGTGGGGCATCGACTTCACGACTACATTTTCCGAACAATACGCCGCGCCGTAACGCAGCGTTTCGTTTAGCAAAGCCTTAAAAAACGCAAACGCCTGTGCCGCGTCGCGTTCTTCGCGAAATGGCACAGGCGTGCGATTAAATGTCCGTTACCCTCAGACTCGCGACCGGCGCGCTCGCGGCAGTAATGCAAGACCGGTGAGCGCCAGCAACGACAATGTCGTCGGCTCTGGGACGAGCGAAAGGGTGAGGTCGAGTCGCATCTCGTCGCCGCCGTCGGCCATCGAAGACCCGATCGCTATGTAAAGTGTTTCTCCCGCAATGAAATTCCCGAGCGGGATTGGCGCCGGGTTCAAGGCGGTCTGGAAGGCGAAACCGGGCGTAAACAGGTAGTCTTGCGAAGCGGTCGCGCTGTTTCCTTTATACACGCGTGCCGTCATGAAATCGGTCGTCGTGGACGAGACGGCGAAATAGTAGTCGGTGATGAAAGCATCGGCAGAAGTGCCGCCGTTTGTTGCCGCCGCGATCTCTTCGGCGCTAAATGTGTAGGCGACAATTCCCGCTCGCTCAACGCCGTTCGCGTCTTGAGTTGATCCCGCCCCGGGGCGAACATAGGTGCTCGGCAACGGCGGGAGAACCAAGCCAAGGCCGAACGGATCCGAGGGTGGATTCTGGGGAAACTTAAGGGGATCAACCGGCGCCGATCCGATGCCCAACGCGTTTGCCCCGGCAGGGGCGCCGGCCGGCTCGTACTGCCCATTTTCGACCGCGAGGCTGGCATAGTTTAGGGGGTTGCCGAGCGGGCCGCTGGCGTTCCACAGGTACGACCACCCGTTCCGCAGCTCGGGATTGGTCGTGAGATTGAATTCCGCGTCGTAGTCCGCCGCGACGACGTCCGCACTCGCCAGTGCGGAAAACATCATCGTGCATACAGACGTGACCGCACCGAACAGCAGCTTCCTTCCCATCATCCGTCCTTTCAAAAGCCAATTTTCTCGAATGGAAAACAAAACACCAGATTAGGTTCACCCAGTACTCTTAGTCTAGGGTCGTATTGTGCGCTGATCTACTTCCTGCATTTTTAGGGGCGGGCGAAAATAAAGCTTGCCGCATTTAACAGAAAAACGTCATCATACGCGCAGAAGTCATGGCATTTCAGGACACTGACATCTCATGGCAGGTGCTCCGGCAGATCGTTCACGATTGGGCCGGGGCGGGCGCCGAACTCGACGAAGTCAAACCCTTGGACGGCGGCAACGTTTCAAACACCGTCGCCCTCCATACGACGGCCGGCGATCGCGCGGTGCTTAAAATCACGCAACATCGCATCAACCGTGCCCACGCCGACGAAGCGGAGCAATTGGATCTCCTCCGGCGGATGGGGTTGCCCGCTCCTGCCGTCTACCGTTGCGAGATCGGCACGCTCGATCGACCCTTCAGTTATCTGCTGATGGAGCTTTGCGACGGCGTCGATCTGTCTCGCGCCAAGTCCGCTTGCCCGGCCGAAGCGTTTGAGGTGCTGCAAGGCGAGCTTGCAGGGTTCGTGCGCCATCTACACGCCCACACCGATACCCACTACCACCGACTCACCCTCATCGGCCACCCCAGGCAGTTCGAGACATGGGCGTCGTTGTATCGCGAGCTGTTCGACCCCATCTGGCGCGAAGTCGAAAGCAACGGCCACCTGCCTCTCAAGAGTCGCAAGGTCGTCGGGAAGATTCACGACCGGCTGTCGCAACTTCTCAGCCACGACGACTGCCCCCGCCTCCTGCACGGCGACCTATGGTCGAGCAACATCCTCGTCTCCGAATCCGGCGACGGTTCCTGGCACGTTCGCGCCATCCTCGACCCCGCCTGCCGCTACGGACACGCCGAGTGCGAGCTGGCGTACCTCGAGCTGTTCCACACCGTGACCGGCGCGTTCCTGCGCGCCTACCAGGGCGACAAGCACCTGCCGAATGAATATCACCGCGTCCGCAAGCCGGTCTACCAGATGTACGAATTACTCAATCATCTCCAGCTCTTCGGCCCCGAGTACCTCAAACCCACGCTGGCGGCGATTGAGAAGGTTACGCAGTTGGTTTGAGCCGAAGCAAAAGAGTTGAACCACAAAGTCACACAGTCACGAAGGACACGAAGTCCAACTTGATGAACGGTCAATACCTGGAGCCTGCGGCGCCGAGCTGAATGAAATTAAGATTTGGTTGTTCAGATTCGGCGTGGAGCGCGAACGGTCAGTCACACGCTTCGTGTCTTCGCGGCTTCGTGGTTCAATGTCTTTTTCCGCTCTGTAACGTTGCATGCCCGAGTCGGCTCACGTAAATCAAAGCGCATGTCGTCCGAGCACACGATCACAATCCGCGTTCGCTACCCCGAGGTGGACGCGATGGGGTACCTCCATCACAGCAGGTATTTCCAGTATTTCGAGATGGGCCGCATCGAGCTGCTTCGCTCGCTCGGGCACAGCTACGCCGACATGGAACGCGACGGCGTGCTGTTTGTCGTGGCGAAGGTGGACTGCCGTTACAGGGCCCCGGCTCGGTACGACGAAGAACTGACGCTGGCGACGCGAGTGGTCCGTCAGACGCACGTCCGCATCGACCACGCCTACGAACTACGCCGCGGCGAAACGCTACTCGCCGAGGCGACGACGACCATCGCGTGCGTCGGCCGGGACGGGCAGATCAGACAGATTCCCGAATCGCTGCGACGGCCATGACCAAGGTAGGCGCCTCACGCGCGAACCTTGCGACCGTTCTTTCCCACGCGCGGCGCGGGCGGTGGGGGTGGGGTAAATTCGGCACGGGCGGCGTCGAGGAGCTCCTGGGCCTGGGCTCGCGTCGTGTCGGTGATGCGTCGGCCGCCGATCATTTCGGAGAGTTCCGCGACACGCTCGGCGCCTTCCATGACGCGGACCTTGGTATCGGTGCGGTCGCCGGTGACTTCCTTGCGGACGGTGAGATGGCGGTCGGCGTAGCTGGCGATCTGTGGAAGGTGGGTAATGCACAGCACTTGGTGGTGGGCGGCGAGCCCGCGGAGCTTGTTGCCGATAACCGAGCCGAGACGGCCGCCGACGTTGGCGTCGATTTCGTCGAAGACGAGGACGCTGATTCGGTCCGACTGGGCGAGGATGCCTTTGAGCGCGAGCATGATGCGAGACAGTTCGCCGCCGGAGGCGATTTTGCGGAGGGGTTGGGCGAGTTGGCCGGGGTTGGTCTGGGCGATGAACTCGACGGCGTCGAAGCCGCTCGGCGTCGCGGGAAGTGATACGCCGCTCAGTGTTCCCGCTGCCGGCGAGAGCGCCACGGAAAACTTCGCCTTTTCCATACCAAGCTCGGCGAGCTGTTTTTCGATCAGGGGTGCGAGCTTCTTCGCCAGCATCTGGCGCTTCGTGGAAAGTTCTTTGCCGAGCCGTTCGACGTCGCGCAGCAGGGGTTTGATCTCTTTTTCCAGCGTGCCGAGGTCGTCGGTGGCGCGTTCGAGCTCGGCGACCTTCGCGCCGATGTCCTGGCGGTAGGCGAGGGTGGCGTCGAGCGGGTCGCCGTACTTGTTGAGAATGCGGTTGATCGTGTTCAGGCGGTCGTTGATCTCGACCAACTCGCCGGGGTCGAGGTCGAGCTTGTCGAGGTAGCGGGACAGGTCGAACGCGACCTCTTCGAGCGCGATCATCGCGTCGCGCATGCTGCCGGCGGTCCCTTTCAGGTTGACATCCAGGCCCGACAGTTCGGCCAGGACGGCGCTCATCATTTTCAGCCGTTCGAGGACGGCGCCATCCGCTTCGTACAGCGCGCCGTGAACCGCGCCGGCGTCTTTTTTCAATTTCTCAAGGTTCTCGAGGACCGCGGCCCGGCTTGTCAGCTCGGCGTGCTCGGCGGGATCGAGGCTTGCGTTGTCGATCTCGTCCGCTTGGAAGCGGTAGAGTTCGAGTTGCTGGGCGCGCAACGTTTGGCTTGCAGACAAGTCTGCAACGCGTTGTTTGGCGTCGACGAGCCGCTGGTACGCGTCGTGGTACTGCCGCCGCAGGGGCCAGAGGTCGCCGAACTGGTCGATCACGTCGATCTGGTTGGCGGGCTTGAGGAGGTATTGGTGGTCGTGTTGTCCGTGGACGTCGACGAGCTGCTCGGCCACTTGCTTCAGCATGGACAGAGTGATGGGATGTCCGTTGAGGCTCACCGAACTTCGGCCGCTCGCGTAGAGTCGGCGGGTGAGCAGCAACTCGCCGCCGTCGGCGGTGACCTGAACGTCCGTCACCGCTTCGATGCGTTTCAGAAGCTCGGAATCCCGGGCCTCGAAGACGCCGCTCACGCGTCCCTCTTCCACGCCCGGCCGGAGCATCTCCGCCGGGCTGCGCAGGCCGAGCAGCACCTCGAGCGCGCCAATGACAAGGCTCTTGCCCACGCCGATCGCGCCCGTGAAACAGTTCAAGA
>JBKJRK010000055.1:0-2531 GCA_046593135.1 Tepidisphaeraceae bacterium
CGGGCGCGCCGCGCGAGCAGGTTGCTTAAATTGCAATTGTAGTGCGAATCGGGGTCGAATCTCACGCGTTGCGCCACGCGAGCCGCGAGCAAGTTCGCCGTAGCCGTTGCGGGAGTAGCTCGCCGTGCGTCAGTCCGATTTGTCGACCGGTCGTGGTTTCGCAGACCGAAGCGCGCTCCGGTCCGCGAAACCGCAAGCGGCGGTCGGAGGTGCCGCTACGCGCGACGTAAACTTGCTGTATTGCGCCGCCCGAATCAGCGCGGCAGGTGCATTGCGGCGTTGGCGAACAAAGTAGCCGTGCCCCGCCGGGACAACACGATGCGGTTGCGTCCCGCGCCTTTGGCTTGGTACAGCGCCGCGTCGGCGGCGGCGACGAGTTGCTCCGACGACGCCGGGTCGTCGACCCGGCGCGAGCCGACGCCGACCGACATCGTCGCGCCTTCGTTGCGGCGGAGAATGATCGACGACGCCTGCCGGTACTCTTCGCGGATGCGCTGCACGAGGATCTCCGCCTCTTCGCCCGTCGCGTGCGGCAGGAGCAGAATGAACTCGTCGCCGCCGTACCGTGCCGCGACGTCCGCGCGGCGAAGGTTGGCGGAGATGATGCGGGCGGCGATGGTCAGAATCTGGTCGCCGACCTGGTGATTGTGGTAGACGTCGTTGATCTGCTTGAAGCCGTCCAGGTCGATCATCACGCAAGCCAGATCCTGCGCGTAACGCTGGCTCTCGGCGAAAAGCTGGTCAAGAACCATTCCAAAATGCCGGCGGTTGTACAGGCCGGTGAGCGGGTCGGTCGCCGCCATTTCCTCGACCCTGCGCAGCGACCGCTCGAGCTGCTCGTTCTTCTCGCGCACCTCGCGAAATGCCCGCTCCAGCTCGACGCGGAGCGATTCATTTTCACGCTTCACTTTCGCCACCGTGAGATTCTTTTCGACCACCAGCGGAATGGTGAACAGGTAGTCGCCGAACTTCACGACGTAGTCTGTCGCGCCGCGACGGATCGCGTCGGCGGCCATGCGTCCGACGTTTTCGCCCGTCACCATGATGACCGGACTACTGGTGCGCCGCTTGATCTGCTCGAGCAGATCCATGCCCGTGACGTCCGGGAGGTTGTAGTCCGAAAGGATGAGGTCAAACGTCGTCAGGTCCTGATTAAGCGCGGCGGCGCCGCTGTCGGCCGATACGACGGTGCCCGGACCGAAGTGGTCCTCCAGCGTCTCGCGCATGAGCTCGCGCTGGTCGTCGTCGTCTTCGATAATCAGAAGCTTCAGGTTTTCCACTCTGGCGTCCTTACGAGGCGGAGGGGTGAAATTCGCCCCTCTGCACTTGATTTACGATACGGTCCCGAGGCCGGCAAACGTCCCATCTTCACAAGCGCACCGCGCCAACCGCGTTACATGCGGCGCTCGTGTTGCGGCACGTGGTGGTTGGGATACTGGTGAATGTTGAGCCAACAATTCGTGCTTGCCAAAACGGTCCTTGGGGCCGCGTCGCCGTGCTCGGCGCGGTCGTTGACCATCGGGTGCGGCAGGAAATTCCTGCTACACCCCTCTCATCGTCGCGGGTGTGGGGAGGGTTAAGATCGGCGGGGTAGTTTGTGGGAGGAACAAAGGATCGTCAGTGATTTTAGCGGACCTGCGAACCGACGGACGAACCCGCCTCCGGCACGTCAGACGCTGCCTCAAACTCCTCCAGCATCGCCAGAAGCCGGTCGGCCGCACTTTCAATGTCGGTGAGGAACTCCAGTTTCTCGGACGTCTCGAGGGGCGTGTCGAAGGCCGAAACGCAGAGCGTGATCGCGTTATGCAATCCGCAAATTCCGTGTCGCAATTCACCGAGCCGTTGGGACATTCGGTCTCCTGACGGCGATGTTACAGGGGAACGTTCGATGTCCGATGCGCGGAAAAAGTGGGCGAAACTTTGGTGTGCTAAATTGAATATGCGCGATTACGCGCCCATGCATCACTACACTGCCCTGAGGGCAGCGGCCAACCAGCAAACGTTCGGCGCGTGATCGTGCACTCTTATTTAGAATTGCACGCTGAGTTGATGGATTTGGCCGTCACGAAGAATTTGCAATTCCCGTTTGCCTTGTCCGGAAGACAAGACGTTTGAGAGGGCGGCCAAGTCGCGCACGGGCTGGCCGTCGACGGAAAGGAGCAGGTCGCCCTCGCGGAGGCCGCCCGCGGCGGCGGCGGCCGTCACCCGGCGGACGATGAGCATCGGCACGGGCCGGTGGTTCGGGTCTTCGACGCGGATCTCGCTGACGTACACGTTGGGCGTCGCCGGAACGGGCGCCGAAACGGTCGGGCCGTCGATGACCTCGTTTACCGACGCGGGACCGATGTTGAAACGGGTGTGAACCGTCCCGCGGTCGCGGCCCAGCCATCCGGCGAAGAAACCGACCAGCAGGCACGCCGCCGCCGCCGATCCGAACCGCGCGTACCGCCCCACCCGCCCCCACACTTCGCTCCGCCCGGCCGCCGTCCGGACGCCCGACGCGAACCGGCTGACATCCGCGTCGGTCGGCT
>JBKJRK010000206.1:0-4247 GCA_046593135.1 Tepidisphaeraceae bacterium
TTGCGAGACGGTAGTGCCAAACTTCGCGTGAAAGGCTTCGTTCACGTTCGCCGGCAGCGGCCCGCCTGCAGAATATGCCCGGCGGAGCGTGGGAAACTTCACGTCCTCGCCGCCGTGCCGGGCGAGCATCTCGAACATGAACGGCACGCCCGGGAAGATCGAGACGCCGGATTCGGACAACTCGCGCAGGGCGACGGAAAGCTCAAACCCCGGAACCAGATGCACGCAACTTCCCGCGAACAACGGGGCGAGCAGGCCGTGCTCTATTCCGTAAGAATGACACAACGGCACGCACGCCAGCACGCGGTCCGACTCCCGAAATCCGATCGCCGTCGCCATCGCCTCGCTAACCGCGTCGAGGGACCGCGCGGCGCGAGAAACGATCTTCGGCCGGCCGGTCGTGCCCGAGCTGAGCAGGAGCAGCCCGCCGGTGTCGTGTGGCCGGTCGGGTAAAGCCGCTTGCGGAAGGCTCGCGATCTGGTCGATCGGAATCGTCAGTGGCATGCGATCGTGAAGCAGCTCAATTGATGTCGTCGTCCCAATGAGCGCGGCCGCGTTTGAGCGGTCCGCCGCTGAAAGCAGCTCCGGCGCGGCGAGTTCCGGCGATACCGGAAACGCCTGAAGCCCCGCGGCGAGCGTCGCGAGGAATGCCGCGCTGAACTCGGGTTGGTTGGGGGAGCAAATGAGGACGACGCCGCCGGGCGGGACAGCGTCGGCGAGGCGAGCCGACAACGCGGCGACCCGTGTCCACAGTTCTCCCGTTTCGACGAGGCGAGGGGGTGTTGACGTAGCTTGCGTGTAGCGCAGCGCAACATGCCGGGGCGATTCCTCGGCGCGCCGTTCAAATTGCTGGATGAGTTGAAGCTTCATCGGGTCACGCGGGAACCGTTTCGCGCGTCGTGGTCGGCGTTTGCTCGCTGGATGCGCGGGCGTCCAGCAGCGAGAACCGATTCTGCCGCGGCACCAGCCGCAGGTGCCGGTTGAGCTTTACGCACAGGTCAAACGCGGCGAGGCGCCAGCGCAGTCCCCACCGCGGGCGCGGGAAGACGTTGCCGGCCAGCACCGCCAGCACGGCGCGGTGCATGTCGACGGGGCCGGTCCCGTTGAGGAACAGCTCGCGGAACGAGTGGTCGTAATACTGGCGAATTAGTTTGAAGAAGATCGACGTGCTGCCGTCGGTGAAGCGGATAAACCTTTTTCGCGCCTGCCCGGCGGTCGTCTTGCCGGCGAACAGGGCGATGAGGTGGTTCGTCAGCTCGCGCGCCTGCATCATGCCGAGGGAGACGCCGGTCGAAAAAATCGGGTCGAGGAACGCCGCGGCGTCGCCGACGAGAAAGTAGCCGGGGCCGGCGTAGGGGCGGCAGCGGTAGCTGAAGTTGGCGATGACGTGGTTCGTGTCCGGGCCCGTCGCGTTCCGACATCGCTGCCGGATGAGCGGGCAACGGCTCATGCCCCAGGCCAGAATGCGATCGGCCGGCAAATTGGCCTGCTTGGCCGCAGTGGCGTCAATCACCATGCCGATGCTCGTGCGCTGCGCGTCGATGTGGATCACCCAGAACCAACCCTCGACACACATGACAATCAGCGGGTGGCCCGCGTCGCGCCCCGGCAACCGTTCGACGCCGGTGAAATGGGCGAAGTACGCGACTTTCTGGAAATAAGCCTGCTTCGCCGGTTCGCGCAGCCCGAGATGGCGGGCGACGACGGTGCTCTGGCCGCTGGCGTCGATGAGGTAGTGGGCGGTGAGCACTCCGTCGCTCGTCTCCACCGCGACGTCGCCGTCGGCGAGGCGGACGATGCCCGTGACCGCCGTGCTCTCGCGGACTTCCGCGCCGGCGGCGCGGGCTTCGTCGAGGAGCATTTTATCAAACGGGGCGCGCTCGATGTTGAACGTCTCGGCGCTGGGGATGAAGCCGTCGGAAAAGTTAAAACGGCTCACCTTCGACGCGTCGCCCATGCCGAACTCCGCGCCGTATTTCGCAACGTGCGGGATTTGTCGCAGCGGTTTCATCAGTCCCAGCTCGTCGATCAGCTCGAAGTTGCGCGGGAGGAATGATTCGCCGATGTGGAAGCGGGGGTGAACCGTCTTCTCGAGCACCGCCACGCGCACCCCGGCCCGCGCCAGCAGCAGCGCCGTCGTCGCCCCGGCGGGTCCGCCGCCGATGATGAGGATGTCGAAGTCGGGGACGGGCATGAGAAGTCAAAACGAAGCAGCCGGACGCGAAAAATAAAGAGGAAGCCTAATACGGATCGTGATTAATCCTCGCGCGAGTTCAGGGCCGCTGAAGCGGCCCTGAACTGGAAAATTGAGACATGACGCGCACGGATTAATCCCGATCCGTATAACACATCGCTCATCATTCATTACTCATCATTTATCACTCAACTCCGCGACGCCTTCGATCTCGACGGCAAGCTCGCGGCGGCACAGGTCGGCGCGAACGTACTCGACGCGGTCGAGGGTGGGGAAGGCGGCTTCGATCTGTATAGCGATCGCGGCGCGGTCTGATGCGCGAACGTGGTAAACGCGCAACTCACGAAATGCCTCAAGGCCCGCCGCGTGTTGGTCGGCCGATGCCGAGCGCACGAGGCTGGCGAGGTTCTCGATGGTTTCGAGTATTTGGTTGTGCAGGTCGCCGACGTGCACCGATTCTTCGCCGCGGATGCTTGCTGTGCCGCCGACGAGGAGCAAAGGGGGGCGGTCTGGAGGCTCGCGGAGGATCGTCGCGCGGGCAAAGCACGGCGGCAGCGGGCCGAAGCGGCGCGAGTAGCGGTACGCGGGAATCTGCCGCGGGTTTTCGACGGCGGTGCCGGGGGTCGAGGCGGCCAGGGCGTGAATGACGAGGTCGTTCCCGCCGTGCCCGACGCCGGAGCCGGTGGCGAGCAGGCGGTCGAACGTGTCGGGACCGCCGAGCCAGTCGCTGCACGCCGCGAACCGGCCGGCGTTAAAACTCATGTAACGGTCGAGGTTTTCGCCGCAGGGGCGGTGAATGTCGGGGATGTAGTTCCAGAACCGGACGGGGTGTCGCGCCGCGGATTTCAGTAGCCGGCGGGCGATCTGCGCGTAGGCGTCGCGCGTGCACGCTTCGAACGCGCCCGGGTCGAGCGCGGCCGCGCCGGGTTTGCGGACGGAGACGAGCGTATACGCGGGGGACTCGACCGCGCGGAACTCCGCATCGCCCGCGTCGCCATGACGCGCGCCGGCGCGCGCGAGCAGGTCGACAGCCCAAGGCGGTATGCCGAGGTCTGATCGCTCGCACGGAGCGGCCGGTCGCGATGACGTGGAAACAATCGGCATAATCAATTTCGGCGTGGAACCGCCGGTATATCCCGGCGGTCGTTAAAACTCAATCAACATGGCGGATGCCGAGGCTACGTCGCACTCACCCGCACGCCGGTCACAGTGCCCGTGTAATCGGTGCAAAGAACGCCAACGCTGCCGCCGCCCTCTGGCGCCAGCACCGCGGCGGCGACGCCGAGCAGACCTGTCACGCTGAACGTTTCGGCGAATGCCCCGGCAAGCGTCGACACGCCAACGTCTTGGCCGGTCCGCTTGCCACACAGCCGCGCGCCGGCGGACTCGACGCGGTCGATCCACGTGCCGTTGGCGGAGGCGACGACCCTCGTCGGGTCGCCCAGTTGCCGCAATACGCGGTCGACGGCGGCGGCCTCCTGCCCTTCGCGCGGGGCGGCGGTCGCGCCGGCGCCGACGACGCCGCGGACGCCGGCCCCGCGCGCTTCCGCGGAATCGCGACTCTCCAGGATCAGCGTGATCGCCCCACACCCCACGGCGAACCCGCCGCCGCCCGTGAACGGCACGGCGGCTTCGCCGCCTGCTCCCAGGCCGCAGTGGCGGTAGGCGTCGGTGACGGTCTGACAGAATTCTTCCCCGGCGCTGACGACCGCACGGTCCCAGCGGCCTTGCGCGATACGCTCGAAGGCGAGTCGCAGCGCGTCGAGACCGGCGGTGCGCGAGCCGATGATCGTCTGGCACGCGCCTTTGAGCCCCATCGCAAGACTCAGGTGTGCCGCCGCCCCGTTAGGGACGCCTTCCGCGAAAAGCATCGGGTTCGCCGCCGGGATGCCTTCGTTCACGACTTGGCGGTAATAGTCCCGGCTATAATTTGCCGAACCGTGGGTGGAACCGAGGATTGCCGCGCACGTCTCGGCGAACGCCGGGATGTCGTCGACGCCCGCGTTCTGGAAAGCGAGTGTGGTCGCGGCAAGAGAAAGTTTGACGTAGTCGC
>JBKJRK010000479.1:0-7618 GCA_046593135.1 Tepidisphaeraceae bacterium
CCGCGCCGATGTTGCAGCCGAAACGGTGCGAATCGATGTTCGGCGTCTCGGTGTATGCCTTCGACTGGATGCCGGCGTCCTTGAAGGCGTCGTCGGCCGCCACGACGGCAAGCTCAATGTCGCGGGCCATCACCTTCGTCGCCTTGCGGTAGCTCTTCGGAACGTAGTCGCCGATCTTGAACGGCAACACCTCGCCGGCGATCTGCGCGGTAAACCCCGACGGGTCGAACGACTTAATCCGGCGGACGCCGACCTTCCCTGCCAACAGATTGCCCCAGAACACCTTGGACCCGATGCCGATGGGGGAGATGATGCCGATTCCTGTGATGACGACACGTCGCATGGGAAGTAGTCAGTAGTCAGTAGTCAGTAGTCAGTAGTCAGTAGTCAGTAGTCAGTAAAGAAGCCGGCTTTCATGCTGGCTATTGGATGCTGACTACTGGCTACTCATTCGTCAGATACCGACGGTGGAACCCGTCCGATACGTCTTGAGCAATTCCGTAAACTGTTCCGTGAACACGAAGTTGTGCTCGGGGAATTTCAGGCCGGCCATGTTCTGGTCGATGTGGCTGAACATCAACTCGATCTCGGCGACCAGGTCGGGGCCGACCGTTACTTTACCTTCGATCGACGCGCCTTGTTCGCTGAGCTGCTGGATGCGGGCGGCGTAGGTGATCGTGTCGCCGGGACGGACGAGGCGGTGAAACGTCGCCTTTCCGATCTTGGCGAGGATGACTTTTTCGCTGAAGTTGCGCGCCTCGCCGACCAGAATGCCGGCGGTCTGAGCCATGCCTTCAACAATCAGGCTGTGGGGCATGATCGGGAATGCGGGGTACAGGTCGTGGAGGTGCTCCTCGGCCAGCGACACGTTCTTCACCGCCGTCGCCGACTCGCGCGACGTGAACTCGACGAACTTATCGATCCAGATCCAACGCATTTCGTAGGGGCGAACCTTGTGTTCGCCCTTCTTACCGGAGGGAAACAAGGGCGAACACAAGGCTCGCCCCTACGGGTTAGGCCAAATTCACCCGGCGGTCGAGGTAATCGACGATGTCCTGGACGGCGAACAGGTTGGGGACCAGCGACGTGTCGCGCGTCTTCTCCAACTCGGCGAGGTCGGCGTGGGGCAGCCGGCGGCGGACTTCGGCGAGCCCGGCGTCGGTGAGCTTGTTGTCCTGCACGAACGACGGGTCGAGGTTTTCCGGAAACAACTCGCCGCGGGGGATCGTGAACTTCTTGGCCGGGTCGGTGGTGAACGCCTTTTCCAGACGGAAGCTGATGTCGAGGAAATCGATGCTCTCCGCGCCGAGGTCTTCGCGGAGCGACGCGGCGGGGGTGACCTCTTCCTCATCCACGCCGAGCGCGTCGACCAATACGTCCTGAACCTTCTTGAAGATTTCGTCTCGTGAGAGAGCCATGGGTAACAGTCCTTCGTCTTCGATCTAAATTCCGCGGGGACGAACCTCGTGTTCGCCCCCCGTCCCTGTGCGGCAAGGGCGAACACGAGATTCGCCCCTACACCGTCACGGCCGACTGCGCCTGAAGCACGGCCCAGCGGGCTCGATTGTGTTGCGTCAATCGCTCGTCCAGGCCGGCCAACGCCGATTGGCGGTCGCCTAAATTGAAGTAGGCCAACTCGATGCGCGCCTGGACGGCCAAGTCCTCCGCAACATAGCCGACAGCCTTAAAGCGCGCGCCACCGGGCGTGTCTTTGCCAAAGTCGACTTCGACCCGAAGCGCCTGCCCCGGCGCGACGAATGTGCCGTACTTGACGTTCTTCGCTTCCTTCAGCACCGCCACCGACTTCCCAAAGTCCGTCCGCCGGTGTAAGAGCCAGCCCGCCGCCTGGGTGAGCGCTTCGAGCATCATCACGCCGGGCAACACCGGAAACGTCGGGAAATGGTCGGCCAGATACTCTTCCGCCAAGCTCACGTATTTCACGGCGACGATGCGGTCGGCGGACAGGTGCTCGATTCTGTCAATCAGATTGAACTTCACGCGAACCTTGCCCCGAGTACCCTCCCGCGCAGCGTCCGCGCGAGCCTAACCTCCCGAATTGCACGGGTTGTATCGGTGGGGGGGTGGGTTTGCAAGGGTGAGCCTTGACACGAGCCTGAAAGTTGGCAAAATGCCGGACTTTTCACCCCCGGGCAATGGCGCCCAACGGGCGGACGCACCGGAGACGACATGTACGCGATCATCGAAGACAGCGGAACGCAGTTCAAAGTTACCAGCGGCGACACCATCCAGATCGACCGCGCCCCCGAGGGCGACGCCAAGACGGTCACCTTTGACCGGGTCCTCCTCGTCGGCGGCGAAGGCTCGCCCAAGGTTGGCGCACCGCTCGTGTCCGGCGCCACCGTGACGGCTGACGTCATCGGCCCGGCCAAGGGGCCGAAGGTGGTGTCGGTCAAGTACAAGCGCCGCAAGGGCTACCACAAGAAGATCGGCCACCGCCAGCAGTACACCGCCGTGAAGATCACCGGCATCAACGTTTAACTTGTTGTTTGTCCGTAAGGCAAAAACGAGTCATTCAAAAAACCCTAGGACATCCCGGGGCTTTTTTCTGCGCTGATTAAATCAGTCAGTTCCCGCCCGTGCAAGGACGGGCGGCGTTTGCACGCGCGGTCCAGGGAGCATCAAACGCCGGCGGTGCTTGCACCGCCGGGTACATTTGCGTGCACGTTTTTAAACCCATTTTCAAGGCAGCGGCTTCAGCTTGATGTTCCGATACCAACAGTCGCCGCCGTGGTCTTGCAGGCCGATGTAGCCTTTGCGGGGATGATTTTTATAAGCGACGCCAAATTTGTGCCGGCTGCCGTCGGGCCGCTTGTCCGGCTCAGTCCATTCGTCAACGTTCATCCGCGTCACCTTTTCGCCATTCAGTTCGACGGTGAGCAGGTTGCGGTCGCTCGTGATGACCATCCGGTTCCATTCGCCGACGGGCTTCATGGCGTTCTTCGTCGGCTTGACCAAGTCGTAGACGGCCCCGGTGTCGTAGAACCCGGCCTCCTTCGTGTCGTCGATCGCGATCTCGATGCCGTTGTATCCGATGTTGTTGTCGCGCCGAGGCTTCAGCGGAAACGTCCTCACGAAAATCCCGCTGTTGCATTTCGGGCTGATCTTGAAGTCGATCGACAAGACGTAGTTCTCATACGGCGAATCGGTGACGAGCATGTAATCGCAGGGGTGAGGGTTGAGAGCTCCCTCCTGTACGCACGTCTTGGGCAAAGAGCCGCTGTCGATCGACATCCAACCCGTAGTCGATTGGCCGTCGAACAGGAGCCGCCAGCCCTCCTGTTTTTCCTTGGCAGTGAGAGTGTTTGGCGCGTCTTCCGCGACGGCGGCCGCGACGAAGACGAAGAGGACAGTTGTGATGAGAAGTCGAGTCAGCATGGTTTGATCTTAGTAAATAACAAGGTTGTAGTTTAGCCGAGCGTCCAACCTTTTCGGTACTCTGAATGGACGTATTGGTTGAGTTCCGGGGCGTTGGAGATTTTCTGGTGTTCGCTGTCCCATTCCAACCGCCGGCCCGGGGCGCGGAGGGCGAGGACGCCGAGCAATACGGTTTCGGTGAGGGGGCCTGCGTAATCGAAATTGCTGACGGCGGCCGGGCCGCCTTTGCAGGCGGCGATCCATTCTTCGTAATGGCCGATAGATCGCAGCAGGGTCTTGGGGACCTTCGCCGCGACTTGGCGCAGTTCGGGCTGCAAGAGCTGCGGCCCATCGCCGTGTGAGCCGTGCATCATCTGGCCTTTGCTGCCGACGTAGAGCACGCCGCTGCTCGGCAGTTGCCCTTTCGGCCCCAGCGCCGCGGGCGTCGGCGGCAGCAACCCGCCGTCGTACCACGTCATGCGAACCGGTGGCAGGTCGCCTCGGGCGGGGAAGTCGTAATAAATGATCGCGGCGATCGGGTACGTTTCGAAGTTGGGCTTGCCGTTGGCGAGCAACGAACCGTCGGTTGTTGTGCGGGCTTCCACGTGGGTCGGGGCGCCTAGTTTGAGCGCCCAGAAGGGATGGTCGATGGTGTGGCAGCCCATGTCGCCGAGCGCCCCCGTGCCGAAGTCCCACCACCCGCGCCAGGCGCTGGGCGCGTACGACGGGTGATAAGGCCGGTCCTGAGCGGGGCCGAGCCACAGGTTCCAGTCCATCGTCTCAGGGGTCGCCGGCGTTTCAGTCGGCCGGCCAATGCCTTGCTTCCACATGCTCCCAGCCCGGTCGGTCCATACATGAACCTCCCGCACCTCGCCGATGACGCCGGCCTGAATCCACTCGTTCGTCAGGCGCGATCCTTCGCTGGCGTGGCCCTGGTTCCCCATCTGCGTCGCCACCCCGGCGGCGCGGGCGGCCTCGGTCAGCACGCGGCATTCGTGAAGCGTGTGCGTGAGCGGCTTCTGGCAGTAAACGTGCTTGCCCGTCCGAATCGCGGCCATCGCGGCAACGGCGTGAAGATGGTCCGGGGTGCTGACAGTAACGGCATCGATATTCTTTGCCTCCTTGTCGAGCATCTCGCGGAAATCTTTGTACCGCTTGGCTTCGGGGTAAGCCTTGAACACGCCCGCCGCCCGCACCGCATCCACGTCGCAGATCGCGACGATGTTGCACCCCAGCTTGGCGAGCGTGGAAATGTCCACGTTCCCCATCGCCCCCGCGCCGACGGCCGCGATGTTGAGCTTTTCGCTTGGCGCCACAGCGCCGGCTGCACCGAGCGAGCGCCGTGGCAGGACCGTCATGCCGAGGGCCGCAGCGCTACTCGCGGCGAGAAACGTCCGGCGGGAACTGAGGGGGGATTGGCATTTTTCGTTATTCGTCATGTCGTGCGGTTCTGGTTCGTGGGAACGCGGCAAAAATGGAACGGCGGCATTCACTCCTTCGCCGGGGTGTGTCGCAGATTTACGCGATGATCTTTGTCATGGGCCGGCCGTAGTCGATCTCCAGGCGCTTGCGGCCCGGGACGGAAAGTTGTCGCGGGTCGAGGCCGAGTTGGTGGAGGATGGTGGCGTGGAGGTCGGTGATGTAGTGGCGGTCTTCGACGGCGTGGAAGCCGAGCTCGTCGGTCGCGCCGTGGACGACGCCGCCTTTGATGCCGCCGCCGGCCATCCAGACGGAGAAACCGTAGGGGTGATGGTCGCGACCGTCAGAGCCTTGGGCACCGGGGGTTCGGCCGAATTCAGTGCCCCAGACGACGAGGGTTTCGTCGAGCAGGCCGCGCTGCTTGAGGTCTTTGAGCAACCCGCCGATGGGTTGGTCGACCTGGCCGCAGAGCGCGGAGTGACCGGCCTTGAGGTTGCCGTGGGCGTCCCAGGCGCCGGCGCCGCCGTTGTCGCCGTGGAAGATCTGAACAAACCGGGTGCCGCGTTCGACGAGTCGCCGGGCGGCGAGGCACTGCTGGCCGAAGGTGCGCGTGACGTCCTTGTCGAGGCCGTAAAGCTTCTGAATGTGGTTGGACTCGACGTCCAGCTGAAGCACCTCCGGGATCGCGGTCTGCATGCCGAATGCGAGTTCGTAGCTCTTGATGCGGGCGCGGAGCGAGGCGTCATCCGGGTATTCGACCGCCGACAGGCCGTTGAGTTTCTTGACCAATTCGAATTGCGCGAGCTGCTCCTGCCGGTAGACGTCTTTACCGGGGGTGGCGAACGGGATCGGGTTGGTAGGGTCGACGTTCAGGCGGATGCCGTCGTATTGCGGGCCGAGGTAATTGGCCCCGTGGCCACCGGCGCCGCCGCAGCATTCGGCCAGCGGCGTGCCGAGCACGACGAACTGGGGCACGTTGTCACTCAGCGCCCCGAGGCCGTAATTCACCCAAGACCCGATCGTCGGAAAAAACCCTTCGAGCGAATGCCGGCCGGTGAAGAACTGGACCTGCGCGCCGTGGTTGTTGTCGGTGGTCCACATCGAGCGCACGACCGCGATGTCGTCGATGCAATCGCCGACGTGCGGCCACCAGTCGCTGACATTGATGCCGCTTTGGCCTCGCTTTTTGTGACCCACCTGCATCGGGTAGATCGTCGGATGGACCTTGTGTAACCCCTCGATCACCTCTCGCAAATTTTTCTTCACCAGCGGCGACTCGAGCACGCCGCCGTACGGCGTCTCGGCAATGGTCTTGCCGGCGTACTTATTTAACTCGGGCTTGGGGTCGAAACTTTCGACCTGGCTCGTGCCGCCGATCATGAACAGGAAAATGACGCTCTTGGCTTTCGGTGCAAAATGCGGCTTGCCGTCGGGCAAGCGGTAAGCGACCGCCGATTCGCTCGCGCGTGCGACGCCGTCACGGTGGAGCATGGCGCTGAGCACCAATCCCGTGAAGCCCATTCCGACGTCGGCCAGGAACGCCCGCCGGGGGAAGCGGTTGCAGCTATGGTCGGGGGGGTGTTTCATGGGCTCACCGTATCGTTACGAAATCGTTGTGATTGATTAAGACCTGCACGAGATTTTCCCGCGCCCGCTGGTTCGGGTCGGACGAGGGCGCCACGCTGCTGGCGTCGCCGCTGGTAAACGCGGTGAGGCCGCCGGGGTCGGTCAAGCGCTTTGCCTGATCGACCAGAAATTGTTCACACGCGGCCTGCTCGGCGGCGGTTGGCGTACGGTTCAAGACCTGCTCGAATGCCGCAGAGACGAATGCGGCGCGGGGGCGGACAGAGCCGCCGATTTGTTGCGTGAGCGTCGAGGCGAGCCGGCGGGATTGCGCGATTGCGATCGGGCTGTTGGCCAGCGCCAATGCCTGCTGCGGCATTACGCTCTGGTTCCGCCGGTAACACTCGTTGGGGCTGGCGGCGTCGAACACTTTCAGGAACGTCATCTGCTTTTCGAGCGCGTGACGGAAATACAAGCTGCGGCGGTTTGAGACCAGACCCTGTTGGTGATCGAGGTCCGGGCCGCCCGCGGTGAGGTCGAGGCTGCCGGCGATGGCGAGAACGCTGTCGCGCACGACTTCGGCTTCCATCCGGCCGGGGTTGGCGTGCCAGAGGTGGATGTTGTCGGGGTCCGCGTGGCGGTTCGCGTCGTCGCCGGCCGCGTCGGTGTCCGAGCGCATGCGGTAAGCCGCCGACGTGACCATCAGGCGGTGCAGGTGCTTCATGCTCCAGCCGTGGTCCATCAATTCGACCGCGAGCCAGTCGAGCAGGGCGGGGTTGGTCGGCAGCCTGCCGTTGAGGCCGAAGTCGAAAACAGTTGAGACGATCGGCGCGCCGAAGTGACGCGTCCAAATGTGGTTGGCCGCTACCCGGGCGGCCAGCGGGTTTTCGCGGCTTGTGATCCACTTCGCCAGCGCCGAGCGGCGGCCGGTGCTCGTGGCGGGATACATTTTGGTAACGGGCGTGTACTGCGCCGACGGCTTGTCCAGCGCCGCACGGGCCGCCGCGAGGGCCGTGCCTTGCTCGACGACCTTCAACCCGGCATCGGTCAACGCCTTGATCGATCCGGCATCTGCGGCGTTGAGCTGGAGCTGAACCGCGGTCAACGCGTTCTGCGCGGCCAGTGCGTTCGACTCCGCCTTGCACGCGTTGGCAAACCGCTCGGCCCGTCCGGCGGCGAGTGCCAGGTTTTCAGCCTCGGGCTTCGGCGGCGTCGCGTATTTCGCATCGTCGGCGGCGATCTTCGCGTGCAGCGCCGCTCG
>JBKJRK010000505.1:0-2649 GCA_046593135.1 Tepidisphaeraceae bacterium
TTCAGGATGTAGTCGCGGAGGGCGAGGACGAGGGCATGATAGATGGACTCTATATCGCAGATCGTGGCGCGGGCGTCTCGCCCGCGTGGTTCTGAATTTAACGCGGGCGAGACGCCCGCGCCACGTGGATTCACGTCGATGATTAACAGGTCTTCTTCGAAGCCCTTGGCTTGCGCGATCACGTTGCCCTGTGCGTCGAACACGACGCTGTTTCCGTCGAAGACAAGCTCGTCGTTTCCGCCGACTTGATTGACATAAACCAGCGGACAGCCGAAGTGGCGAACCTGCGAGCCGAAAAGCTCTAATCGAAACGCCTGCTTGCCGACGACGAACGGCGACGCGCTGGAATTGATTAGGATTTCCGCGCCGGCGGCTTCCAGGTCGGCGATGGGGTTGCGGTGGTACAGCCGACGGGGGATCAGCTTTTCGTCGTTCCAGAGGTCTTCGCAGATCGTCAGGCCGCAGGTGGTGTTGCGGACGCGGACGAGATTCTCCGTCTCGCTCACCGGCCCCGGCTCGAAGTACCGGCTTTCGTCGAACACGTCGTACGTCGGCAGCAGCGTCTTGAAGTGCCGGCTGACGACCTTGCCGTCCCGCAGCAGCGCCACGGCGTTGTGCAGCGGCCGGCCGACAGGATTTGGATTGCGGTCGGCGTAACCAACGATCACGTCGATCCCTGCCGGCGCCGCCGTCGCGATTTGCTCGACTGCCCGCAGGTTGTCGTCGACAAATTGCGGCTTGAGCAGCAGGTCTTTCGGCGGATACCCCGTCACCGATAGCTCGGGAAACACGACCAGCTCCGCCGCCTGCGCTTTCGCGCGCACCGAGAATTCAACGATCTTCCGGCTATTGGCGGCAATGTCCCCGACGGTGGGATTGATCTGGGCGAGTGCTATTCGCATGGAGCGCATTCTAGCGCATGACACCGAATCGAGTAATGGCGATCGCGCCTTGACCTGGCCGGGTCACTTCAGTGGCCCGGTTCCGGTGACTCAACCCGTACGCGGCGCTTTCGAAGGTCGAGTTCCAGAAGGTGGAGGCGGAGGGGGCGCCGGCGGGAGCAAATGCCCCGGCGAAGGCCTTCGCCGTTTGCCGATGTGATCCGCTTGATTTCGGCGGTTTTTTTTGGAATCGCGGATGAAACGCTGCAAGACCCAGGGAAACTCGTCGTGGTGCGCCTTGTACAGCAGGCCGAGGAACCAGCAGAACCAATGCATCAGGTAGATGCCGATCAGCAGGGCGGGCAGGACGATCAGCCAGTTTGCAAAGACCAGCCGGAAAGGATCGCGCGGAACGTCGAGCGCGTCGGCGACGAAGTTGGTAACGCTTGCTCCGGCCCCGAAAAATGAGTTGAGGAGGGCGGCGAGTGTTCCCAACCAACCGGTGAGATAAACCACCCCCGTGACAGCTCCGAGCAGCACGACACCAAAGTATTGCACGCCGCAAAGACGGATGACGCTGAGCACGCGGTCGGGCCGGAGGTTGAAGGTGGAACCGCTCGTATTGGTCGTCAGGAGAATCGCCGGCGCCAAAAAAGAGCCGATAATGCCGCTGGCCAAGACCGTCAACCATGTCGGGACGCCCACGCGGTTCCCTGCATTGATGAGAAGGATCGCGGGAATGCCGTAAGCGAGCATGAAGCCGCCGAACATTCCAACGAAGGGGGACCACAGGTCGTCGTAGAAGTCGAGGTTGCGCAGCGGGCGGGGCAAGTCGTCGTGGTCGTTTCGGCCGGTGTCGTCGATGACGTTTCCGTAATGGGACAGCAATAACCCCTGCAGGCCCAGCGCCACCGGCCAGACGAACAACAGACCGACCGCGGCGACGAACACGACGGCGTTGACAAAGTGAGCCGCGAAAACGAAGCACATGACGACGACGTTCATCGGCATGAGCAGCTCGACGGCGACGTTGAGCGGGTTGATTCGCGTGTTCAGGTTTGCCGACGCGTAGTTGATCGCCGCCTTGGCGACGGGGATCGACGCCGGGTTGACGTCGCGGCGGGCGTCTTTTTGAACTTCGAGCGGACGGATCAACTCGCCAGTCTCGGGGTCGTATTTCGGGCGGTTCGCGACCTCGGGCTCGCGCGGCGCAAAATCGAGTTCTCCGACTTCTTCGACGTCGTCGTCTTCAGCAAGCCGCCGGCCGGCGGGGAGGGTGCGGAGGTCGATCTCGTTTCCCTCCGAGTCGCGTTTCTCTTTCGAATAGATGATCCCCAGCTCGGCCATCCGGTCCGGGTCGGTCGCGATCGGACGATCGGCGTCGATGCGGTAGGTGCCTTCGTCGGTGAAGCTCGAAAGCTGTGAAAGGGTCGGAATGTCCGTCAGGAGGCCGCACAGGGGACACTGAAGCGCTCCCCCACCCTGCTCGTCCTCGGCCCCAAGACGGTTTCCGCAGATGCAGGAGAAACGAATCATCGGCGCGCGTCCCGGATAGTGGCTCTCGGTCCATTATATGACGGAGCGGCCGGGGAATCTTGCAAGTTATTCCTTGTGCTATCCAGCCCCGGAGGGGCGAGAGAATATAGCCCACGGCGCGAGCCGTGGGGTAAACAAACATAGCCGGGAAAACAAAAGCCCCGTAGGGGTGAAAGAAGCGCGTCCCGTGACGCGCCATGTTCTTCCGCCTCTACGGGGCTGATTTCTACCG
>JBKJRK010000106.1:0-5075 GCA_046593135.1 Tepidisphaeraceae bacterium
AGGAAAAACAGCAGGCACACCCGATGTATCTCGTCGTCCTGTTTCGGCCTTGGCGGCCTTGGCGTCTTGGCGTTCATCCCCGCTTTTTGTATTGGAAGTTCTAAAGCGGTTTCCAATGTTGTGCAGTGGGCACCCGGGTCTGCCCCTGTGCCACGGCTGGCTTGTCCAGCCGTGTTTGCCGTCCGAAGGCACGGTTGGCCGAGCCAACCGTGGCACGGGGTCGTGACACAACCCGCGCCCATCCTGTATCAACGCGTCGCGCGACCGGGGTCGCACTGGGGTCCGCTGCAACTTCTTCTGACGCTGTTGTTGTGCGTCGTCGCGTGGTCCGTCGTCGCACTGGCTTGCCTGTGTGTGGGCTCGACCGACTGGGGCTGGCCCCAATCGCCGACGCTGGAGTTTCGTCTCGAGAACGTGCTCATCGCGTCGCTCGTCGGGGCCGCCCTCGCGGCGGCGGGGGTGACGTACCAAGCCGTGCTCCGGAACCCGCTGGCGGACCCGTACTTGCTCGGCGTCAGCAGCGGGGCGAGTTTGGCGGTGTACGTCTGGCCGTTTATTTTCGGCGCCGCGCCGGCATTGCTCGGGAGTTTCAGCCAGCAGGTCTTCGCGTTCGCCGGCGGGGCGGCTTCGGTTGCGATCGTGTTCCTCCTGGCCCAACGCCGGGGACGGCTGGAGCCCGTCACGATGCTGCTCGTCGGCGTGATCGTGAACGCCGTCAATGGCGCGACCTATCTTCTCATTCATTACCTCACGCGACGGTATCTCGCGCTCGCCCAAAGCGGCGACCCGATGGCCATCATCGTCGGCGCGTTCAACACAAACCTCACCCCGTACCAGGAATGGACGGCCGCCGGGTTTATTTTCGTCGGCATCGCCGTGCTGCTGTATCTCAGTGGCGCGCTGGCCGTCGCCGGCTTGGGCGACGCGGAAGCCGAATCGCTCGGCGTGCGGATTCACCGGCTCCGCTGGGCGTCGCTCATCACGGCATCGCTCGTCACCGCGTCGGCCGTCGCCGTCAGCGGGCCGATCGGGTTCGTCGGGCTGGTCTGCCCGCACCTCGCCCGGCTCGTCGTCGGCAGCGACGTCCGAAAATTGTTGCCCGTCGCCATCGCGCTCGGCGCAGCACTCCTTGCCGTCGCCGACGCCGGCTCGCGACGACTCGGCCAACTCCCCGTCGGCGTCTTGACCGGACTGCTCGGGGGGCCGTTCTTTCTGCTGCTCCTGTGGCGAGATCGGATGCGAATGACGCCATGAACGAAAGCTTTCCAGTTCATCGCCCCACGAAGGGTCCCGGTTCCACGGCTGGCTTGCCCTGTGTCGAGTGGCCGTCCCGGAAGTCACGGTTGGCCAAGCTAACCGTGGCACGGGGTAGGATCGCCTTGAAGGATCGCTGTTGATGGAACCGTTGCTTCACGCCGCCGACGTCTCGTTCGGATACGCGAACACGCCCGTGCTCCGCGGCGTTAACCTCGCCCTGCGCCCCGGCGAGGTCGTCACACTGATCGGCCCGAACGGGGCGGGCAAGAGCACGTTGCTCCGCGCCCTGCTCGGCCAGTTGCCCGCCGGCGGAAAAATTGCGTGGCAAGGCCGGGCGCTTCCGTCCTGGACACGCCGCGATCTCGCCCGGCTCGTCGCCTACCTCCCGCAGTCGCCGGCGGTGCAGGTGGAGCAAACCGTGCGCGACGTCCTCCGCCTCGGACGCGCGCCCTATTGGGGCGCGTTCGGCATCGAGTCTCCACGCGATAACGAAGTCGTCAACGAGGTCGCGGCGTTGCTCCATCTCGACGACCTGCTCGACCGCCATCTCGATCATCTTTCCGGCGGGCAACGGCAGCGCGTCTTTGTCGGAAGGTGCCTCACGCAGGAGCCCCAGGCACTTCTCCTCGACGAGCCCAATACGTTTCTCGACCTCCGCCATCAGGTCGAACTGTTTCAACTGCTGCGGAAGCTTTCCCGCGACCGCGGCGTCGGCGTATTGCTCGCATCGCACGACCTGAACATCGCCGCGTCGTTGTCGGACCGATTAATCCTGCTGGACGGCGGGGCCGTCGCGTCGGATGGCACGCCGGAAGACGTGCTGGACCCGGACCGGCTGGCCCGTGTTTACGGCGTGCCCATGCAGCGGATCGACCGGGGAACGGGAGAGCCTCCGGCCGTTTTACCCCGTGTTTGATGGGCGAAAAACTGCATTTTGAAAACGCGCGGCGCTGCCGGCATTTGTCCCACGCCGATCCAGCGACTACACTTCCGCCCCCATGAAGATTCACGAGTATCAGGCCCGTCAGATCCTCTCCGAAGCCGGAATTCCGGTGCCGCAGGCGGAGGTCGTTCGCACGCCCGACGAGGCGGCGGCGGCGTTTAAGCACTTTGCGATGCCGATGTGCGTTGTGAAGGCGCAGGTGTACGCCGGCGGGCGCGGCAAGGCGGGGTTCGTCAAGCTCGTGAAAAGTGCGGACGAGGCGCGCGAGGCGGCGAAGTTCATGCTGACCCACCGCATGACGAGCAACCAAACGGGTCCGGAAGGCGTGCCCGTCTCGGTGTTGATCGTCGCGCCGGGCGTGGACATCGCCAAGGAGTATTATCTCGGCATCACCCTCGACCGCGGCCGGAACACCGTCACGCTCATCGCGTCGGCCGAGGGGGGTGTGGAAATCGAAGAGGTCGCGAAGCACACTCCCGAGAAAGTCATCAAGGAGCCGCTGCATCCGCTGCTCGGCCTTCAGGGATATCAGGCCCGCGAGATCGCCTTCAAGCTCGGCTTCCGCGACAAGCAGGCCGGCGAAGTCGCCAAAATTATGGCCAATCTCGCAAAGGTCTTCGTGAAGACTGACGCTTCGCTGGCGGAGATCAACCCGCTCGTCGTCACGACCGACAACAGGGTATTGGCGCTGGACGCGAAATTTAACTTCGACGACAACGCCCTGTTCCGACACAACGACATCGTCGCGATGGAAGACGAGAGCCAGGAGAAGCCGCTCGACGTGCGGGCGAAGAAGGCGAGCCTCAACTACATCGCCCTCGACGGCACGATCGGATGCCTCGTTAACGGGGCCGGGCTGGCGATGGCGACAATGGACATCATCAAGCTCCACGGCGCCGAGCCGGCTAATTTCCTCGACGTCGGCGGGTCGGTGACGGCGGACGGGGCGATCGAAGCGTTCCGCATCATCCTCTCCGACGACAAGGTGAAGGGCATCCTCGTCAACATCTTCGGCGGCATCGCCAAGTGCGACCTCATCGCCGAAGCGCTGGTGAAGGCCGGCCGCGAAGTGGGTTTCAAGGTGCCGGTGGTTGTCCGCCTGGAAGGCACGAACGTCGACAAGGCCCGGAAGATTCTCGACGCCGCCAAAGGCGAGTTGCCGACGCTCATCACGGCGACCGACCTTACCGATGCCGCCAAGAAGGTCGTCGCCGCCACGGCGAAGGCCGCCTGAGCGGATGACGTTTTTGACCCACCGAACGAGATTTCAACATGACCCGGATCAAATCGACGCTCGCCACTTTTCTCGTTGCCGGCAGCTCGTCCCTTTTCGGCGGCTGCGACACGGCCAGCGACGGCGGGACGATCGGCGCAAAATCGCTCGCGCCGGCCGGTAGTTACGTCCACATCCAGTTCCGCCGGGATTTCCTCGGCATGGCAGGGGAGGGGAAGGTCGGCCTCATGGGCGAGGCTGCGGCGCAGCCGGTGGCGTCGAGCGGGGAACTGAAGGGCGTCACCGACGAGTTCGTCGTCCTTCAGGTCGACAACGAAGCCAACCGCGAACTATGGATTCCGCGTGCCGCCGTGCTGCTGCTCGACGTCAGGCTGAAGCCGCCGCAGTAAAAGCGATACGCGTCAGGTTTGAAACGCGTCCGACCGTAACAATCCCGCAAGCTCCCGCCTGCGGCTACCACGCGAGCGTGAGAGATTCAGACCGTAAATCAGAGAAGCGAGCGGCGCCGTTATGCCCGCAGGATGTACTGTAAATACACCACGTCCAGCCACCGATCGAACTTGAACCCCACCTCGCGGAGATGCGCGACCTGAACGAACCCGAATTTCAGGTGCAGCGCGACACTGCCGGCCTGCTCGGCATCGATCAAGGCAATGATCGTGTGATGGCCGACGGCGCGGGCGCGATCAATGGAATCGGCCAGCAGCGCCGAGCCTATCCCCCGCCCGTGCTGATCGTGGCGGACGTAGACAGAGTTTTCGACGGTCCACTTGTACGCACACCGCGAATGAAATCGCGACAGTGATGCCCAGCCGACGACCTCGCCGTCGATTTCCGCCACCGTAACCGGGTGCTGCGGGCCGTGTTCCGCGAACCACTCCGCGCGTTCGAACTCGGTCGACGGCTCCGTCTGGTACGTACACGTCGAGTGCTCGACGAAATGGTTATAGATGGCGTTGATGGCCGGAAGGTCAGCGGGGACAGCAGGACGGAGAGTCGGCGGGTTCATTCAAGTGACGATGAGAGCAACTAAAAGAAAAGGATCAGTCTGCGCCTCGTTTTTGTCCATGCCGTGTCAACACTCGAGCAATCAATTCATCGCTGACAAAGAAATCAGTTTGCCTCAGACGGTCGAACACGTCCTTTAGGTCAATCCAGCCGTGCTCCGCGGCTCGCTCCAGTATGGCGATTGTTCCAATGACGGCAAGGTTTCTATCGAGGGCGGCCCGGCGTCCCGCCTTTTCGTCGATCAGCAGGAAGTCAGCCTGCAACTCGCGCGCGAGATTGATGGCTGCTCGCTCGCCGGGATCGAGCTTGGCGATCATCTCGATTTCTTTCGGCTCGCGTACGGTGAGCCAAGTCGGCGGATTGGCTATGAAATCCTTCACGGGCTGAGGGGTGCGCGGTCGAGACAGTTCTCGTGCAACTTCGGTCGGCACAACAACCTGTTGAAACAGCCGAAACAGAACGCCAATGTGGCCGATCCGGATAAGAACGTTAACGGGCGAGCTGTCGGCGACGACGAGCATCACGGTTTTGCCGGGCCGAATAAACGATCAAGCGTCGTGCGGTCGGCTTCTAAATCTTCGAGGCTGTAATTCTGACGGACGCCTTTGCCAGCGAGCCAAGCCTCGGTTTCCC
>JBKJRK010000162.1:0-4390 GCA_046593135.1 Tepidisphaeraceae bacterium
TGCGCATGTTCAACGTCGATGGCTCCGAAGGCGAAATGTGCGGCAATGGTGTCCGTTGCGTCGCCAAGTACGCCTACGACCACGGCCTGTCCCGCAACAACCCGATGCGGGTCGAGACCGGCCGGGGGGTGCTGTCGCTGGCGCTCAAGGTCGTCGAAGACAAAGTCCGCGAGGTCGCGGTGACGATGGGTGAGCCGATCCTGGCCGCCGAAGCGATTCCCGTCGATTTACCCCGCCCGACCGCCGACGGCCGCGTGGTGGATTTTCCGCTCGACACGTACATTCCGATGGGTTCGCCGGCCGGGTGGATGCAGGACTGCGGCCTCGACATGCGAATGACTTGCGTGTCGATGGGCAACCCGCACGCGGTCATCTTCTGCAAGGATGTCAGCCGCGTTCCGTTGGAAACAATCGGTCCGTTCCTCGAGCGGCAGGCGATCTTCCCGCGCCGGGTCAACGTTCACTTTGCACAGGTGATTTCGGCCAACGAAGTGAAGATGCGTACGTGGGAACGGGGCAGCGGCATCACGTGGGCGTGCGGCACCGGCGCCTGCGCCGTCCTCGTCGCCGGCGCCCTGACCGGCCGGATTGAGCGCCACGCGCTCGTTCACCTCCCCGGCGGCGACCTCGACGTCGAGTGGCGCGAATCGGACAACCAGGTCATCATGACCGGCCCGGCGACGGAAGTGTTCGGCGGGGAGTGGAAGGGCGGGACCTGACGCGTAACAGTGATGCGTGAAACGACCTGCTTCACGCATCGCTCCTCACTCGTCACGCAGGACTAATCACATCAAATACCTCGCCCGGCTCACCGCCCATTGCACGAATCGGTCGCTGAACGGCCGTTTGCGCCAGTCGTTGAGTTCGATCCGCTTGGCGTAACGGACGTCGTTCTCGAAGAGATCGATCATGCTCTGGCCGAAGGGTTCGGAGCGGATGATCGTCGAAAGCTCGCAGTTGTATTCAATGCTGCGGTAATCGAGGTTGGTCGAGCCGACAAGGCTCAGCCGCCCGTCGACGACCATCGTCTTGGAGTGCAGAACCACGATCTGCCGCTCGAAGATTTCGACGCCGGCGGTCATCAGCTTTTCGTAGAAGCTCCGGGCGGCAATCTGCACGAGCCGGACGTCGCTACGGCCGGGGAGCATGAGGCGGACGCGAACGCCCCGGCGGGCGGCACGGCACAGCTCGTTGACCAGCGCGTCGTCGGGCACGAAGTACGCCATCGTCATCATCAGGCTTTTCGTCGCGCCGCGCATCAGCCGGCAAAGAAATGGCAGCAGCGGGCTGCTGACGGTCGGCACGCTGGCGAGGACGCCGTACTCGTTATCGCCGCCATCGATGTTGTGCGTATATTCCGCCCGGCGGATGCGCCCGCCGCGGGAGATGTAATGCCAGCTTCGCGCGAACGCCTGCTGAAACTGTCTGGCGGCGGGGCCTCGAACGCCCAGGCCGGTGTCGCGCCAGAAGTCGCAGCCCGGGTCTTCGGCTTGCCCGTCGCCGTTTACGTCGCCAATGTGGCCTGACGACGCACTGCCCGCGACACGCGCCGCGGCGCTCCCGACCACACGCCCGACCCTGGAGCCTCCGACGGCTTCACCTAAATTCTTTGCGTTGCGCACCACCCACGATCCGGCATAGTTCGCGCCGATGTTCAGCCCGCCCATGCCGGCGACGGCGTTGTCGACCACGACCATCTTGCGGTGGTCGCGGTTCCACGGCCGCCAGCCGAACTTCAGCTCCCAAGGGAAAATGGGATGAAACGCGCCCAGCCGCACGCCGGCCGTTTCCAGCCGCTTGAACAGTTCGCCCGATCCGAGCGAGCCGAGCGAATCGTAAATGACGTAAACCCGCACGCCCTCCCGCGCCTTGCGGCACAGCAGCTCTGTAAACGCCTGGCCGGTTGCGTCGTTGGCAAAAATATAGACTTCAAGACAGACCAGGAACTTAGCCCCCGCTATCGACTCGTACATGGCGTGCAGGGCTTCGCCGTCCTTGTAAAGCTGTACCGAGGTGCCGTCGGCAAGCACGACGGGGGGCGGAACAATCCACCCGTCGTCATCGCTCCCTGGGGCAATATTCACCCCAGGTGAGACGCCCGCCCCGTGGCATTCCTGGCCAAGCCCGGCCGGTACAGCGGTCGCCGCATCCACTTCGTGCGGGTCTGCTTCATCGACCCGTCGCGACAGGGCAATATCCATACCCGAATCATATAGACCCCGGCGTCGCCGCCGCAGGGGTTTTTTGGCAGGAATTGCGATATGCGCCGAATGGCACACCTGAAGCCCCAAAAAAAGGGCCCGCCTTTCGCATGCGAAGGCAGGCCCGATGATGGCAACCGTAAAATGGCGCGCCCTATTCGAGGATTTTCTTGGTTTCCTCGGCGAGCTTCGCTGCGTCGGCTTCAGAAATCTTGGCGTCGGCGAAGGCTTGGTTCACCTGCACGCGCGACTTGTTCCACATCATGACGGTGACGGCGGCGTCTTTGGAGAGTTTGTACGCGTCGGGGCCGACCGTGCCGTTGAAGGTGGTGAGCGGCACGTTCTCAATTTTCATGTCTTCTTTGAGTTGAGCGAGTTTCTTCGCGTCGTCGTGGGCCTCGTTGGTAAGCAGCACCACGAAGGCGCACATGTTCTTGTCCTTGTTGGCGCCGACGCTCGCGTCGATCTGGTGGATGAGGTTGGCGACTTCGGGTGTAATCTCACGCGTGAACACAACTGCCGTGGGCTTAGCGCCGTACTGGCAGCGGTAACACAGGGTCTTTCCGGCGCTGGGGCCGGTGACGTCCTTAACCATGAACGGAGCCGGGCTTTCACCCTTTTCAAGGCCGGACTTCACCTCGACGGCAATGGCCAGGCCGGCCGTAGCGAGAAGGGCGAACGCGGGGGCGAAAAAGCGATTCATGTTGAACCTCCAACCGTATCGGGGCGGGCCGCCTGACCCGCGACGAACGCCGCCGCGGGGGCTTGAACGGCCCGTAAAGTACAACGCATCTTAGTCACAACATCCGGCCGTGCTCCTGTTGTCGCGGGAAAAATCGCAAATCTTACTTCGATGCCCTCACATAAACCGGCACCGCGACGCCGTGCTGTTCTCCGGCGGCGTCTTCATAGACCAATACGCTCTCGACGCGGCCGTCGGGAAGCTGCTCGGGTTTGTACACGGTTGGCTGGAATTGAATCCGCGTTGTTTGTCCGTCGTGCTTGACTACCACTTTGTCGACCGCCACGGCACGCGTCGAAACCGGGAACCATTCGACTTTCCGCGGAGATTTTGTCCACCGCACGGCTAGCGAGGGCGTTCGTGACCCGTCGGCGCTCGTCGGCTGGTCGATTGATGAAATGTCATTTCGTACGGAGGAGGCGTCATGCGGCACGGGCACACGCCGCTTCCAAGTATCGAACAGGTCGGCGTTCGCCGGCTTGCCCGCGGCGCCGACCGGCAGCGAGAGGTTTAGTTCCGTCCCGCCCTTGATGCACGTCTCCATGCATACGAGCCAGGCCACTTTCGCGGTGACCGTGACGGGTTGGCCGACCGAGACGTCTTTCGAGACGGTAACGGGGATCATCAGAAGCACCTCGTTCTCGTAGCCGTACGAGATTCCGCCCGGGGCGTTGATCGTCGAGGGCAGCGGCCACTGGATCGGGCCGAACGTGAAGCCGTCGGGGCCCGTGAGCGTAATTTTCGTCGCGTCCCCGGTCTCGCCGGGGTTGATCCAGTACGTGTGCCAGTGCGGCTTTATTTTGAGATGAACGCCGAGCATGAAGACTTGGCCCGGGGTGACGGCGTCATGGTCGGCAACGAGCGTTGCCCCAACGAGGTCAACGCGGTCCTCCGCCGCCTCAGCGCGAGAAACTAAAACGACGGCAATGCACAGCAGGGTGACGGCCAGTATTCGGTGAGGGCGAGGCGGCATCCGTTACTCCGGGGTAGAATAGTACTTCGTTTATAGTAGGGGGGTGCGACAACCGAGTAATACTGTTCCGCGGAAAAAACATGCGCTCCAAAAAACATCGTCTGAACGTTTTTCTCATCGCGCTTTCTGTTCTTCCTACGTTCGCCCTCGCCTCCGAGGCGCGTGGCGACGGAGGGGACGAGAAGCCGATTCGCGCATTGCTCATCTGCGGCGGGTGCTGTCACGATTACACAAACTTGAAAAACATTCTTACGCAAGGCGTTTCCGCCCGCGCGAACGTTCAATGGACGATTGCGCAGGAAGGGGACACCCGTGAGCACAAACACAGCATCTACTCGAAACCACAGTGGTGGAAAGGTTACGACGTCGTCGTTCACTACGAATGCTTCGGGTTCGTGAACGACGACGCGTTCGTCGAGGCGATCGTAAAGGTACACGCCGACGGCGTTCCGGTCGTGGCGTTGCACTGCGCGG
>JBKJRK010000535.1:0-3477 GCA_046593135.1 Tepidisphaeraceae bacterium
AAAGGTAGCCACTCCGCCTTAGCTGCGACGCCTGCGTCGCCTCGTGCAATCAAGGCGGGCCGTCCAAGGCGACGCAGGCGTCGCAGCTACAGGGTGCCGGGAAGCGCTGTAGAATTACACCGACGGCAGGTTCACACCCATGGCGTTTCGCTTTGTCATCGTCGTACTGAGTGGTCTGATGGCGGCTGCAACGAGCGCCCAGCCGATTCCCGCCGTCAACGCGCCCGCGCCGATTGCGATCCGGCCCGGCCAATCGACCGAGGTCGCGCTGGGCGGCACGGCGCTCGGCGCCGTCTCCTCCGTCGCCGTCCCCGAAGATTCCGGCTTGACCGCAACGCTCGTCAAGACGGATAAACCCAATGACGCCGAAACCAAGTTCGTCCTGGCCGCCTCCGCCGAGGCGATTCCCGGCGTGCGTGAAATCCGGCTCGTCTCTCCGACTGGCGTTTCCAGCCCGGTGCAGGTTTGGATTGAGCAATATCCCGTCTCGGCCGACAAGGAACCCAACAACGCCGCCGACGTGGCGCAAACGGTCAGCCTTCCCACCGTCATCAACGGCCGGATCGAAGCGGCCGGTGACTCGGACCTTTACCGCTTCGTCGCGCTAAAGGGCCAACAGCTTATTTTCAACGTCCTCGCCGCCCGCGCCCGGTCCCCGCTCGATGGCAACCTCTTGATCTACGACGGCCCGACCGGCCGCGAGATCGCCTCAAACAACGACACGTTCGGCGCCGACCCGTTCCTCGCGTTCACCGCCCCCGCCGACGGGGACTACGTCCTGGAGATCCGCGACCTGCAGTACCGCGGCGCCGCGGACTATAGCTATCGCATCGAGGCCGGCGCGATCCCGTTCATTCAGTCCATCTCCCCCATGAGCAGCCGGCGCGGCGCGGTGTTGATCGTGAAGATGACCGGCTTCAACCTCGGCGGCGCCGAAACGCTACGGCTCGATCTCACGCACGTCCAGCCCGGCCGCATTCCGCTGCGCGTCAAGACGCCGACGGCGTTCTCGAATGTAATGCCGTTCGAGGTGACCGAGCTTCCGCAGACGGCCGAATCCGAGCCGAACGACAATGACAAGGCCGCCGGGGTCGTCGCGACGGGAGTCGACATCAGCGGCGTCATCGGCAAGCCGAACGACGTGGACTTCTTCAAATTCAAGCTCGAATTACCGACGCGAGTGCTGATCGACGCCTTTGCCCGGCGCCTGGGCTCGCCGCTCGACGCCCTGCTCACGCTTCACGACGCCGCCGGCGCGCCCCTCGCCACCAACGACGACGCCTCCGGCGCCGACGCCCGTATCGGCCGCGACCTTCCCGCCGGCGAATATTTTTTGAGCATCCGCGACCTCGGCTACAACGGCAGCGACAGCCACGCCTACCGCCTGTCGGTGCAGTCCACGCTCGCCCCCGCCGACGCCCCGCCGCAGGATTTCGGACTGAAGTTTCAGCCGGACGCGTCGCGCATTAACCGCGGCGGCTACGTGAAGCTCTGGTGCGACGTCGGTCGGCTGAATTTCCCGGCGGACGTGACGTTGACCGTCGAAGGCCTCCCTCCCGGTGTGACGGTCGCCTCCCCGACCGTCATGCCCGCCGTCACCAGCGGACTGCTGATGCTCGCGGCGGCGGCGGACACGCCGCTCGGAACGTTTCCGATCTCCATCAAAGCCACCGCCCCGCTCAACGGCGAGCTCGTCACCCGCACCGGCCAGCCGGAGGCGGCGGGTCGCGTGGTCCAACAGGCGTACCTGACCGTGCTTGATGCGGCTCCGTTCAGCGTCCAGCCGCTCACGGCGCTCCCGCCGGAACGCATCCGGCAACTCGCCGATGAGATTGTGGCGTTGTCCGCCAAAGCGCTCGCTCCGTCGGCGGAAGTCGACGCGCGCCAGGTGGAATGGGAAAAGAAAGTTCTCGTGAACGCTGGCTGGGTCGTCCTTGACCCCGCGACGCTCGGCTCCGAAGCCACGGCGACGCTGACGAAGGAAGCCGACGGATCGGTCCTCGTCGGCGGGACCGCCGCATTGACCGACACCTACACCGTCACCGCCAACACCAGCTTGAAGGGCATCGTCGCGGTCCGGCTAGAGTGCTTGACGCACCCGTCGCTAGGCAGCAACGGCCCCGGCCGGGCGGCGAACGGGAATTTCGTCCTCAACCGCTTTGCCGCCACGATCGCCCCGCAAGCCACCCCGCCTCAGGCGACGCTCGTCGCTTTCGACAAGGCCAAGGCGACTTTCAGTCAGGGCTCGTTCGACGTCGCCGGTGCGATCGACGACAACCCCGCGACCGGCTGGGCCATCGCCCCCGAAATGGGCAAGCCGCAGGCCGCGGCGTTCATCACCAAAACGCCGATCGGCGACGGCACGCCGTCGATGCTGACGTTCACGCTGGCCCAGTCTTACGGACAGAATCACGCGATCGGGCGGTTTCGCCTGTCGGTCAGCACCGATGTTGCGGCGGTCGACGCGCCGCAGGTTCCGGAAGCGGTGCTGGCGGTGGTGAAGGTCCCCGCGGAGCAGCGGACGCCGGAACAGAAGGCGATGCTCGGCGCTTACTACCGCACGGTTGATCCGATTGTGGCCGCGGACCTTGCTCGGCTGGCGTCGCTGCAATCGTTTGTCGCCCCGCTGGACGAGATCGCCCGGCTCGACGCGGCCCTGCAAACGCAGGTGCCGCCGCTTGACGCCGAACAGGCGACGTGGGAGCAATCCGTCGCCGCCGGCGCCACGTGGACGCCGCTTGACGCCGCCACGTTTCAGTCCGCCGCCGCTGCGAGCTTCGCGAAAGAAGCCGACGGCTCAATTTTTGTTTACGGCGCGACAGCCCCGGCGGATCATTACACGTTCGTCGCGCCGACACCGCTGAAGGGCGTGACGGGTATCCGAATCGAGGCCCTGCCCGATTCGCGCCTCCCCGCCGCCGGCCCCGGGCGTGCGAACAACGGCAACTTCATTCTCAGCGGGTTGAAAGTCAATGTGGCGCCGGCCGCGAACGCGCCGGACGCGAAGCCGGCCGAGATGACCGGCGGCAAGGCGAGCTTTGAGCAGGACGCCTACCCCGCCTCCGCCGCCTTGGACGACAAGCCGGAAACCGGCTGGGCGATCGGGCCGCTTTCCGGCCGGCCCGTGACGGCGGACTACGTCTTCAAAACCCCCCAAGGCGCGGACGGCGGGTCGATCTTCACGGTCGTCCTTGAACATCAGGCTTCCGCCGTCCCGCAGCACGCACTCGGCCGGTTCCGCGTTTCACTCACGACCTCGCCCACACCCGAAACCGCCGCGTCGCTCCCGGCGAATATCGTTGCGATCTTGAAAGTACCGGCGGCACAGCGAAACCCGGCCCAAGCGACGGAAATCGCCCAGTACCATCGCCGGATTGCCCGCTCGCTCGAACCGGTCCGGCGGCGGCTCGCCGAACTCCGCGCCGCCGTCCCGGCGACCCCATTCAGCGCGCAGCCGGGCCAAGGCGGTTACCTGCC
>JBKJRK010000138.1:0-3888 GCA_046593135.1 Tepidisphaeraceae bacterium
AAAATCAAGCCGAAGGCGTATGAGATAAAAGATCCCGTTCAATCTCAATGAGCCTAGGGGTTCCTTGCCTGCGTTGAAGAAACGCATAGGAACGAATGCAATCGAATATCTCTTCAAGCGTAGCGGAAAAACACGGCCCGATCAGTTTCCCGCCAGCGCCTCGGTTTGTTTCAAGAACGCGTCGCCTTGCCACTCGCCGTCCTTGGTCACGACGCCGGCCTTCTTCGCCTTCTCGGCCGCCTTGGCTTCGGCCTGGCGGCGGACGAGGTCGGCGTGGGTGGTGAAGTATTGCAGGCTGTGGCCTTTGAATGCGCTGATCGTCTCGAAGTTTTTGGCGGCCATGAAGGACAGCATCTCGTCCTTCATTTTGGCGACGCAGTCGTAGCCCATTTTCATGACGCCGGTGCAGATTTGTACGGTGTCGGCGCCGAGGAGGATGAACTGGACGGCGTCCTTGCCGCTCTCGATCCCGCCGATTGCGGAGAGTGATTTGCCCTGGCCGGGGAAATCGTCGCGAATCGCTTCGGCACATTCTTTGACCATGCGCAGGGCGATGGGTTTGACGGCCATGCAGCTGTACCCGCCGGGCGTGCTGTAGCCTTCGACGGTGGGTTCGGGGCGGAGGGTGTCGAGGTCGACGCCGGTGACGGAGAGGATGGTGTTGATCGCGCTCACGCCGTCGCACCCGCCGCGGAGGGCGGCGACGGCGGTCTCGTCGATGTGCGTGATGTTCGGCGTCAACTTTGCCCAGACCGGGATCTTCGCCACCGACATCACCCAGCGGCACACTTCTTCCATCAGCGCGCAATCCTGGCCCATCGCCGAGCCCATTTTTCGTTCGGGCAGGCCGTGCGGGCAGGAGAAGTTCAACTCAAACCCGGCGACGCCGGTGGCTTGCGTGCGCTCGATCATCTCGCACCAGCGGTCCTTGTTGTATTCCTCCATGACCGACGCGATGACGACGCCGTCGGGGTATTTGTCTTTCAGCCGCTTGAATTCGTCGATCCACACCTCGAACGGCCGGTCGCTGATCAGCTCGATGTTCTGCCAGCCGATTACCTCTCGGCTCTTTTCCGTCCGCAGCCGGGCGTACCGCGGGGCGACGTTGACGACTTTGGATGCGTCGAGCGAAATCGTCTTGGCGATGACCGCGCCCCAGCCTTCGTCCAGCGCCTTGCCGATCACGTTCGCGTTCGTGCCCGGCGGGCCGGAGCCGATGACGAAGGGGTTGGGAAGTTTGATGCCGTTGACGGTGGTGGCGAGCGTTGGCATGGCGGATCACTTCTCCTGACGGACGCTGGGATGGTTGACCATGAAGACCGCGTAGAGCACGAACGAGACGGCAAACGTAACGAACCAGCCGTAATTATAGAGCGACTTGAAGACGCCACTGATTTTAGTGGCCTGCAGCACGTTGCCCTGGGAAACGGTGTCGACGAATCCGGGAATGCAGAGCGAGATCGCGATCGCCATTGCGAGCATCGCGCACCAGTTGATCCCGCGGTCGTAGGAGTACCGTCCGGTCTTGCTGAAAAGGTCGTTGACGTTGAGCCGGGTGCGGCGGAGCACCCAGTAGTCGCAGATCAGCACGCCGCCGATCGCGCCGAGCAATGAGGAGTAGGCGATCAGCCATGTGAAGATGTAGCCGCTCGGATCGGCGATGAGTTTCCACGGCATCATGACGATGCCGAGGATGCCGGTGATGAACCCGCCGGTGCGGAAGCCGATGTAGCGGGGGGCGAGATGGGCGAAATCGTTGGCCGGGCTGACGACGTTGGCGGCGATGTTGGTCGCGAGTGTGGCGATCACGACGGCGGCCATCGACAAGACCAGCACCGCCTTGTTCTGGAACATGCCGAGCAATTCGACCGGGTCCCAGATCGTACGGCCGTAGATCACCATCGTGGCCGACGTGACGGCGACGCCGATGAACGAGTACAGCGCCATCGTCGTCGGCAGGCCCATCGCCTGGCCGAGCACCTGGTCGCGCTGCGTCTTGGCATAGCGGGAAAAGTCGGGGATGTTGAGCGAAAGCGTTGCCCAGAATCCGACCATGCCGGTGAGAGCCGGGAAGAAGAACGCCCAGAACTGCCCAGCCTTCGGCTGCCCCGGCTCAAACGCCGACGGCTGGTCGAGCATCGGCCCGAACCCGCCGGCCTTCCACGCCGCCCAGGCGACGAGCGCCAGGCCGAGGACGATCAGGAGTGGCGCCTTGATGTTCAGCAGCAGCCGGATCGAATTGATGCCGGCGATGATGACGATCATGTTGATCGCCCAGAAGATCATGTATGCGGTGAACGCCGGCCCCGTCTCGCCGAGAAACGCCGGGTGATCGCCGGTGCGGAGGTGCGGCCAGAACACGCACGCGATCTGAAACAACGCTGCGCCGCCGATCCACGTCTGGATGCCGAACCAGCCGCACGCGACGAGCGCCCGCAGCAAGGCCGGCACGTTCGCCCCGGCGGTGCCGAATCCCGCGCGGCAGTAAACCGGAAACGGGATGCCGTACTTCGTCCCGGCGTGCGCGTTGAGCACCATCGGGATCAGCACAATCAGGTTGCCGAGGAAGATCGTGAGGATCGCCTGCCACCAGTTCATCCCGCCGCTGACGAGCGACGAGGCAAGTTGGTAGGTGGGGATGCACGCCGACATCGACACCCACAACGCCGCGATCGACCAGACGGACCATTTGCGCTGCTGGAGCGTCGTGGGGGCGAGGTCAGGGTTCCAGAGCGGCGACGCCGAGAGGTCACCGGCATATTCGCTCGGCTGATAGTCGACGGGTTGAACCGCTTGTGTCGTCATCAAATTCAAAAACAGCCACGAATGTCACGAATGGACACGAATAAGAAGATCATCTCGCCTAATGGGCCAGGGGAAGGTCACAGTTTCCCGTCTCTGTATTCGTGTTCATTCGTGCCATTCGTGGGCCAATCTTCTTCACGCCGTCGCGCAGGCGCCGCGCTTGAGGAACTTGCCGTCGCCGGCTTTGCCTTTGTACTCGTTGTTTTCAACAACCACTTTGCCTCGGCTCAGGACCGTCTCCGGGTTGCCCTTGATCTTCCAGCCCTCGAACAGACTGTAGTCGCAGTTCATGTGGTGCGTCGTGGCGGAAATCGTCCGCTCGGTGTTCGGGTTGAAGATCACGACGTCGGCGTCCGACCCCACGGCGATCGTGCCCTTCTTCGGAAACATCCCGAACATTTTAGCGCTCGCAGTTGAGCAGAGATCCACCCACTTGTTCAGGCTGAACCCGCGCTTCATCGCGCCGTCGTAGACGAGCGACAGCCGGTCTTCCACACCCGGCCCGCCGTTGGGGATCTTCGTGAAATCTCCCCGGCCGAGTTCTTTCTGTCCTTTGAAGTTGAACGGACAATGGTCCGTCGACACTTCCTGGAGATACCCAAGCTTCAATCCCTTCCAGAGCGGCTCGATGTTCTCCTTCCCCACCAATGGCGGAGTGAACACGTACTTGGCGCCCTCGAAGTTCGGCTTGTCGTAGTAACTCTCGTCGAGAAACAGGTACTGCGTACACGTCTCGCCGAACGCCGGGTTGCCGGCGTCGCGCGAGCGAACGAGTTCCATCATCGCCGCTTCGCACGATACGTGGACGATGAACACCGGCGCCTTCGCCACCTCCGCCACGCGGACGGCCCGCGCGACGCCGTCCGCCTGCATCGTCGGCGGGCGGGATTGGGCGTGATACTTCGGTTCGACCTTCCCCGCCGCGATGAGGTTTTGGACCATCTCCGCAATCGCGGTGCCGTTCTCGGCGTGAACCAGCGTCAGCCCGCCCGCCTCCCCGGCGGACTGCATCACGCGGAACATCGTCCGGTCGTCAACCATGAACACGCCGGGGTACGCGAGAAACAGCTTGAACGTCGTGAC
>JBKJRK010000194.1:0-11253 GCA_046593135.1 Tepidisphaeraceae bacterium
CCGACGTTCGCGCCACCACCGTGACCGTTCCGCTCGAAGCGCCGCTGCGCCACGCCAACGGCTGCCACTGGGGGCGGTTCGTGCGTACGATCGTCGAAGTCGAAACCGACGAAGGCATCGTCGGCCTCGGCGAAATGGGAGGAGGCGGGGAAAGCGCCGAGGCGGCGTTCCGCGCGATGAAGCCCTACCTCCTCGGCCGCGACCCGGCGCACATCGAGGAGATGCGCTTCCTGATCGCCAACCCGACCGCGTCGCTCTACAACAACCGCACCCAACTCCTCGCCGCCCTCGAATTCGCCTGCCTGGACATCTGCGGCAAGAAGTGGAACGTGCCCGTCTACGAGATTCTCGGCGGCAAGCTCCAGGACGCCGTGCCGTTCGCGTCGTATCTTTTCTTCCGATTCCCCGGCAAGGACGGCAAAAACGAGACGCGCACCGTCGACCAGCTCGTCGCCCAAGCGCGCGACCTGAAGCGGCAGCACGGGTTTACGACGCACAAGTTGAAAGGCGGGGTCTTCCGGCCGGATTTTGAGCTGGAATGCTACAGGGCGCTAGCGGCGGCGTTTCCGGGGGATTCATTCCGGTTCGACCCCAACGGCGTCTGGTCGACCGAGCAGGCGATTCGTTTCGGCCAGGCAATTGAGTGCATTAACAACGATTACTTTGAAGACCCGGTCTTCGGCATGGCCGGCATGCGGCGTGTCCGGGAAATGTGCCGCATCCCGCTGGGCACCAACACCGTCGTCGTCAATTTTGAGCAGCTTTCCTGCAACTGCCGCGTCGTCGCCGCCGACGTGGTCCTGCTCGACACGACGTTCTGGGGCGGCATCCGCCAGTGCGTGAAGGCGGCCGGGGTGTGCGAAACGTTCCAACTCGGCGTCGCGGTGCATTCGTCCGGCGAATTGGGCATCCAACTGGCGACAATGCTCCACCTCGGCGCCGTCATCCCCAACCTCTCGTTCGCCGCCGACGCCCACTACCACCATTTAGTCGACGACGTCATTGAGGGCGGGAAAATGAAATACGTCAACGGCGCGATCGCCGTCCCGAGCGGTCCGGGCTTGGGCGTTAAACTCAATCGAGAGAAGCTCGGGCAGTATGCGGAGTTGTACAAGCGGCTCGGTTCGTACCCGTACGACCAGGACCCGTGCCGGCCGGGCTGGGCGCCGACGATTCCGAACAACCGTTGGGCCGATCACCGCGAAAGTGTGACGCCGAAAATCAAGTATTGAGGTTTCTTGTGGCGCGGGCGTCTCGCCCGCGTTTGAATTTGTGAAAGAAAGACGCGGGCGAGACGCCCGCGCCACGGGTTAGGCCACCCGCGCTCACGGAGAGTCGCTTTGCTTCGAGTCCTCCAATTTACCGTACTGGTGTGTCTCCTGGCATCGGTCACGCGCGCGAGCGACGTCAAGCTCGACGCCGCCAAGCTTGCGCCCGGAACCCGAATCGACTTGACAGGCTCCTGGAACTACAAGCCCGGCTACGCCCTCGCGCCCGGCGAATCGCCGGCGACGGCTGACGCGACCGGCGAGGGGTATTTCCCGGTTCCCGTGCCGCAGATCTTGAACAAGATCTACTGGTGGCTCGACGACTCCGAAGATTTCAAGAAAGACGAGGACGCCCGGCTCGAGAAGTTCGGCTTCGACACGGAAAAGGCCGAGGACGGCTGGTACCGCAAGTGGATCGAATTGCCCGAGGCCGGCTTGCCCAAAGGCTCGCGGCTGTTCATCCAGTTCGACGGCGTCGCCATGCGGAGCGACGTCTTCATCAACGGCCACAAGCTCGGCCACCACGACGGCATGTTCAGCCGCTTCGAGTACGACCTGACCGATCATCTTAAGCCCGGAAAAAATCTGCTCGCCGCCTTCGTCTCGATGGAAAAGATCCCTCCGACCAAGGTTAGTCTCGGTGAGGCGGTCACGGTCAACCTCACCGCATCGAAGATTCTTTCCATGAGCAAGGGCATGTACGGCCCGCTGTCGCCGGGCTATCCGAACCGCGCCTACGACCTCCACGGCATCTGGCAGCCGGTGCGACTGGTCGTGACCGGCGGGGCGAAGATCGACGACGTATTCTTCAGATCCACACCCGATTTCCGCGGCGCGATCATCGACGTCGATGTCAGCTCTCCCGACGGCAAGGCCCTGACCTCTGCAACCATTCACTGCCGCATCCGCGACCCGAAATCCCCCCAAGGCATTTTTGAGTTGAGCAGCGGCGTGACGAAGAAAACGACACGGCTGGAGGGCCGCGGCCCGGCCCCGATGAAGGTGTGGACGCCGGCGGAGCCAAACCTGTACCAGCTTGAGGTCACGCTCGAAGAAGGCGGAGTGGTCCTTGACCGCTGGACCCACCGCGTCGGCTTCCGCACGTTCGAAGCCAAAGACGGCAAGTTGCTCCTCAACGGCAAGCCGTACTGGGTCCGCGGGGCCAACCAGTTGCCCTACGGCAAGAACCCCACGGACCCCGCCCTCGCGCGCAAGCTGCTCCAACTCGTCCACGACGCCAACATCGCCGTCGTCCGCACGCACTGCACGCCGTGGAACGAGGCGTGGCTCGACGCGGCGGACGAGATCGGCGTCGGCGTCAGCATCGAAGGCATCCGCCCCTGGGCCTTGGTCGGCAAGATCGGCCCGACCCCGCCCGACATGATGAAGCACTGGCTGATGGAGAACGGCGACGTCATCAAGCGAATCCGGAATCATCCTTCCGTTCTGATCTGGACCGTCGGCAACGAGATGATGCTGAAGGACGAGGACAACCTCGAAAAATGGAAGCAGCTCTCGGAGGTTACCCGGCAGACGCGCCAACTCGACCCCTCAAGGCCAATCGCCGTGTCGTCGACGTACGTCCGCGAGAAAAAGCAGTACGACGAGCTGCTCGCGCCCAACAAGATCGACGACGGCGACATCGACGACCCGCACAGTTACAAGGCGTGGTACAACAACTCCCCGTTCGTTTCCGACTCGAAATTTGAAGCCGAGTTCAAGCGCCGCGGCGACGTGGGCCGGCCGTACATGGGCCAGGAGTTCTCCACCGGCTACCCCGACCTCGACACCGGCCTGCCCGTTCTTCGCTACACGCGCGACCTGTTGACGCCGCAGGCGTGGGTCGGCGTCTACGCGTATCCCGGCAACGACCCCGCCTGGTTCCTCGAATACAACCGTGCGGCGACGAAGCGCTGGGCCGAGCAGCTCCGCTTCCAGCGCGCGGGCAAGACCGCCGGCTTCTCGTTATTCAGCCTCGAGTGCTGGTTCAGCCACGGCTACGACGCCAGCCGGGTAAAGCCGTACCCGGTTGTCGAGGCCGTCCGCCAGGCGTTCGCGCCGGTCGGGGTGGCTCTGGAGACCGCCCGACGGCGGTTCTACTCCGGGGAGGAACTTGAAACGAACGTCTTCGTGTCCAACGACGACGAACAGTTTTGTGATTACGCCGGGCTTTCCGTGCAGGCCCAGTTCGTCGACCCTGCCGGCGGCGAAGCCGTGGCCGCTCAGGATGTGGGCCAGACCGACGTCGCTTATTACGCGACCGTTAAGCTGCCGCTGAAGCTCATGGCGCCGGTCGTGGAGCAGGGCCGGCGGAAGCTGCACCTTGTCCTGCGCGTGCTGGCCGACGGCAAGGAAATCAGCAGCTCTACCGACCCGGTCGAAGTCTTCGCCCGACCGGCAGCCGGCGAGATCGAGGTCAAAGCCGGGCTGGAGATGCACGACCTGCCCCCCGCCTTGAAAGTTTTCGCGTCGACGAGCCAGAAGCCCGCCGTCATCCTCGTCGGCCCCGCGGCGAAGGCCGGAACGATCGACGACGTGCTGAAAAAGGTCGAGGCCGGGGCCACGGCGATTTTGTTCTCGCCGGCGCGCGGCGAGATGGCCAAGCGATTTCGGGATGATGTGATCGACGACGATAAGGCATTCGAAGAGGATTACCGCAAGCGCGTCGAGGACGCCAAGACGAAAGGCCAGCCGGCGCCGAAGAAGCCGCAGGACCCGACCAAGAAAGACACCGGCGAGTTTGCCGACTGGACGCCGGCGCGCGGGACGAAGTTAGTCGAAGGGCTTGAGCCAATGGACCTGCGGTGGTGGGGGCGCACAGATGACTGGCGGGTCTTCGTCTCGGCGTCGAGCCACCGGCTCATGCCCGGGGGCAAGGCGCGCGAGCTGATCCGCTACATCCCCGCCCACGGCTACATCCCCGACGACCGTGTCCCGATGCAGTACCGCACCGTCTTATTCGAGCTGCCGGTCGGCAAGGGCCGGCTGTGGGTGTGCGATCTCGACCTCGTGTCGTCGTTGAACGTTGATCCGGTCGCCGATCTCGTCGCCCGAAACCTCGTAGCCGCCGCCGCCGATCCGGAGTCGACGCAAAAACTGTTGCCGATGCCTTCGCACGAAGAGATGCTGAAAGGTAAGCTGCCGTCCGGCGTTCCCCACTGAAGCGATCGAGCATGACGTCAACCACCGTCAAGAATATCACAGACCTTTCCGGCCGCGTCGCGGTCGTGATCGGGGCGACGTCGGGGCTGGGAAAGGCGATCGCCCTGGGCTTGGCGGATTCCGGCGCGGACGTCGTGCCGTCCGGGCGGCGCGAGGATTTCGTCGGCGAGATGTGTGCCGCCGTCGCCGCGCGCGGTCGGCGGACGCTCGCCAAGACGGTGGACGTGACGACCGTCGCGTCGGTCGAACAGCTCTGCGAAGAGACGGTGAAGCGGCTCGGTCGGGTTGACATCCTCGTCAACGCCGCGGGCCGGACGCTTAAAAAGAGCGTGAACGAAACGAGCGACGCCGAGTGGTCGATGATCCTCGACACAAACCTGATGGGGATGGTCCGCGGCTGCCGGGCTTTTTACGAACCGTTGAAGGCGAGCGGACGCGGGCGGGTGATCAACCTCGGCTCGCTGGCGGCCTACGCCGGCTTCCGCGACGTCGGGCCCTACAACGCCGCCAAGGCCGCCGTCATGTCGCTCACGCAAACGCTGTGCATCGAATGGGCCCGCGACGAGATCACGGTCAACGCCCTGATCCCCGGCGTGTTTCCGACCGAATTGAACGCGTCGCTCTTGACCGGAACCGACCGCGGCCGCGAGCTCATCACCCGCACGCCGATGAAGCGGTTCGGCCGGCCCGAAGAACTCATCGGCGCGGCGGTGTTCCTCGCGTCCGACGCCGCCAGCTTCGTCACCGGCCACGGCCTGGCCGTCGACGGCGGGTTCCTGGCGTCGGCGGTCAACAGTTGAAGAAGCACGCTCCCTTGCCCCATACCAGCGGAAAAGGGCAGGAGTGTTGGGCCGGTGGAACGGAATCTGGCAGTCCGGGCCCCAGCCTAACTCTCTTCCGAAAGTACGGGAGCGAGTGAACCAGAGATCGTTTAGCGATGTGGAGGAAACAGCACGTGTCCAGGGCACCAGACAAATTTATTCCGGCGGCTGACGCGCAGAGCTTGTCGACCGTTTCGCCGCCAGAGGGCGCCGCCGCGACGGCGACGGGCGCCGTGCTCGACTACCAACCCGGCAGAACCGGTCCCGTCGGACGTTACCGCTGGGTCATCTGCGCCCTGCTGTTTTTTGCGACGACCGTGAATTACATCGACCGCGCCGTGTTCGGCGTGCTCGGTCCGACGCTGCGGGAGCAGTTCAACTGGTCGGCGACGCAGTTCGGCGACATCAACGCCGCATTCACGCTGGCGTACGCAATCGGCTTTCTTTTTGTCGGTTGGTTCATCGACCGCGTCGGCACCCGCTGGGGCTACGCGCTCTGCCTGGTCGTCTGGTCCGTCGCCGCCGCCGGCCACGCACTGGCGCGGGGGACTTGGGGTTTCATGGCGGCTCGCTTCGCGCTGGGCATCGGCGAGGCCGGCAACTTTCCGGCCGCGATCAAGACCACCGCGGAGTGGTTCCCCAAGAAGGAGCGGGCGACGGCGACCGGCATCTTCAACGCCGGCTCTAACGTCGGCGCCATCATCGCACCGGCCACTGTCCCAATCATCGCGCTGACGTGGGGCTGGCAGGCCGCCTTTATCATCACCGGTCTGGCGGGGCTACTTTGGGTCGTGTTCTGGCTGCCGCTTTACCGCCGGCCGACCGAGCATCCAGCGGTTTCACCCGCCGAACTGGCGCACATCCAGAGCGACCCGCCCGACCCGGCCGTCAAGATCCCGTGGCTGCAACTCCTCCAGTTCCGCCAGACCTGGGCCTTCGCGATCGGAAAGTTCATGACCGATTCGGTCTGGTGGTTCTACCTGTTCTGGTTTCCCGTCGTGATGGCCGACCGGTTCAAGCTGGACCTCAAGTCGATCGGCCTGCCGATGATCACCGTGTATCTGCTGGCCGACGTCGGGTCGATCGGCGGGGGGTGGCTGAGCTCCAAGCTGCTCGGGAAAGGCTGGTCCACGAACGCCGCCCGCAAGACGGCCATGCTCATTTGCGCCTTGTGCATCGTGCCGGTCGTATTCGCGCCGATCACCAGCAGCCAGTGGGTCGCCGTCTGGCTCGTCGGAATCGCCGCCGCCGCCCACCAGGGATTTAGCGCCAACCTGTTCACGCTGACCAGCGACATGTTCCCCCGCAAAGCGGTCGGCTCGGTCGTTGGCATTGGGGGTTTCTGTGGGGCTATGGGCGGTTTTTTCCTGAATTTAGGCGCCGGCCGCCTCCGCGACATGTTCGGCAGCTATGTGGCCGTTTTTGCCATCGCGGGCACCGCTTATCTGGCGGCCCTGCTGATCATTCATTTGCTCGTCCCCAGGCTCGAGCCGGCCTTAATCGGCGATGAGCCGCAAAAGGTATTGCCCGTTGGGTAGTAAGATTAGTACAATGCCGCGCACAATCGCACTTAACCCGGGCCCGCAAGGTCACCGCTGAACCGGCTTTTAGCCCTACGGTAACATGACCATTACGACCGCTTCGATTCCGAATAACCACCGCCTCGCCCGCCGGGATCGCGTGGTCAGGTCAATCCTTCATTCGATTTTCAGCGGCGGAATGGCGGGCGGTGACCGGCTGGTTGAAGAGGAGCTTGCGGTTCAGCTCGGCGTGAGCCGGACGCCAATCCGCGAGGCCCTCCGCGAGTTGACGGCCCTCGGCGTGATCTGGCTCAAGCCGAATCACGGGGCCATGGTTCGACCCTTTGGGACCGCGCAGCTGATCGAAATCTACCGCATGCGCCGGCTGCTCGAATCCGAGGCGGCCCGGCTGGCGTGCAAATCGATCGACCGCCCGACCCTCAAGCAGCTCCGCGGCGACATGCAGGCGCTGCTCCGCGAGCCCGGCCGGTCGGTGCAATGGTCCGAGCGCGCCCTGGTCCTCGACCAACGCCTTCACGAACTGATCGCCCGTTCGAGCGGGTGTGAACGGCTCGCCGAAGAGATCCAACGCTACTGGACTCTCGCCCGCACCATCGGCGAAGCCGTCCGAAACGCCTCATTCACCCAAGACCGCGCCGTCCAGGAACACACCGACATCATCGAGCGCCTGCTCGAGAACAACGCGGAGGCCGCCGGAGCGGCTATGGCCTTGCACATCGACCTGCGCGCGGAAGTGGCGCTTGAAGCCCTCTGTCCCCCGACAGAGCGCGGCGGCACGGCAGCCGCCGGGTTAGCACCCGTCGTTCCTCTCGTTTGACGCCGAGAATCACAGCATTCCATCTGACGCGCCCGGTCGCATCGACATTTATTGCGTGCGATACGAAGCTGCTCGCACGCTCATAATGATTGAAGCGCGGCACTTACGACGTCAATTGTGAGAAAGACTTGTCAGGCGTTCGAGTTTTCCCGGCGCTGTTCGTCCTCGATCGCCTTGAGCTTTTCGGTCCGTCGGACGTGCCGGCCCTCTGCGAAGCCGGTGCTGAGGAAAATTTCGACGATCTGGCGAATCTGGTCTTCGCTCAGGAGGTCGGTGCCGAGGCACAGCACGTTGCAATGATTGTGCTCGCGTGCCCGCCGGGCGGTGACCTCGTCGTGAACCAGCGCCGCGCGAACCCCGCAAAACTTATTGGCGGCGACCGACATGCCGATCCCCGACCCGTCCATCAAAATGCCCACATCGGCGCCGCCGCCCGCAACGGCCCGCGCAACGGGCGCCGCGAAGTCCGGGTAGTCGACGGCGGCCGAGCCTTCGCAACCGAAATCCTCCACCTCATGCCCGAGGCGTTTGATCACCGGCATAATGCGCCGCTTGGCTTCATACCCGCGGTGATCGTTGGCGATGGCGATTTTCATGGCGAATGATGAATGCGGAATATTGAATGCCGAACGGACACGGCGGCCCCGCGTCTTCATTCGTCACTCAGCATTCGTCATTCATCGCTTCTCCTAAAGCAGGGTCTTCTCTTGCAGGCGCGTTTCGATCAACTTCCGCAGTTGCCCGGCTAAATCCTGGTAAACGGTCACGTCGCTGCCGATCGGGTCGTCGATGTCGCCGCGCGGGTCGAGCGTCGCCACTTTTTCCGTCGCCGACGGAACCAGCGCCGCGACCGCCATCGCGTGGCTGCGACCCATGGTGTAAATGACGTCGGCCTGGTGGATCAACTCCACGGTCAGCGGCCGGGAGCGGTGCTGCGTAAGGTCCGCGCCAAGGCCGCGCAGCGCCTCCACCGCTTGGGGCGTCGCGCGCGCCCCCGGCATCGCAAAGCTTCCCGCCGATACGACGCTTACGCCTTTCTTTTCCAATTCGGGCTCGGTGACGGCGAGTTTTTCCGCCAAAATCCGGCGGGTAATCGCTTCGGCCATGGGCGAACGACAGGTATTACCGCTACAAACGAACAGGATCGTCGTGCGTAACAGTCTTTCGATAATCCGCTCGTCATAAACGCCGGGGCGAATAATCTCGTACCCGTCGTTACCGACCTTCAGAATGGTGGACGGCTTGGAATATTTCGTCGGCCCGACGTCGAAAATGAGGTCGACGCGGTCGCCCAGTTCGTCCGCCATGCGCTCGGCCGACCACGACGGACCGCCCGAATGCGTGCCGGCCAGGGTCATGACGACCGGCCCTTCGATTCCCTCGATGACGTCGGAAGTGACAATGTGGTCGGGGCAACGCAGGGTCACGGTCGAGCCGTCGAAAATCGTAGACGGCTCGATGCCCAATCCTGCCGCAACCTGCGTGCGCCGCTCGGCGGGCACGTCAAAGATCAATCCGACCGGTCCCGGCCAGAGCTTACGCATCAGCCGTTGCCCGTATTCGCCGACAGTCCCAAGATACCGCCACGCGTCCGCGACGTTCGCCACGTGGATCGTGAACGGCTTGCCGTCCGCCCCCCCCCGCAGGTCCGAAAGACGCCGGCGGGCGTTTTCGTTGGTGAGCACACCCGCGGCCCCGTACACCGTTTCCGTCGGCAACACGACGATGCCGCCGTCGTGTAACTCACGCCGCGCGCGAAGGATCTGCGCGTCGTAGTCGCCGACCTCGAAAATATTTACGACCGGTGTTGCCATGACACTTGTTACAGCGATTATCCGGACATTCGATTCACGGTGTCAAGGTCCACGGGACGATCCGCGAAATGAGTCATGAGTTTATCCATGAAGGGGCACGAAGGAACACGAAGGAAAAGCAGGAGACAACATGAGGATAGGAGGTCAATAACGGCGGAGAGGAAATTCGTCGCCCGCGCGCAGTCATGCACTCTCTATCCGCTACCTTCCTCTTCACGTCCCTTCGTGCCCCTTTGTGGAAAACAACTGTCAGCACCCTTCGTGGACGTGTACGATAGAACCTTACACCATGACTTTGCCTCGCGCGCTGCTATTCGACATGGACGGCACGCTCACCGAGCCCATGCTCGATTTTCCGCGCATCAAGGCCGAAATGGGAATCGGCGACCGGCCGATCCTCGAAGCACTGGCGGGGATGGATGACGCCGCGCGGGTGGCGGCGGAAGTCGTGCTGAACCGCCATGAGGAAATCGCCGCGAACGGTTCGATGCTGAACCCGGGTTGCCGCGAACTGCTGGATTGGCTGGCGACGCAAGACGTCAGGCTCGCCCTTATCACGCGCAACAGTGAGGCCAGCGCCCGCACCGTCGTCCAACGGCACGGTCTGGGCGTCGATCTCGTCCTGACCCGAAGCGATGCCACGCCCAAGCCGGCGCCACAGGCGCTCCACCTCGCCTGCCGCCGACTGGAGGTACGGGAGGACGAGGCGTGGATGGTCGGCGACGGGCAGTACGACGTCGAAGCCGGCGCCGCCGCAGGCATCAAAACCGTCTGGATCAGCCACGGTCGAGTCCGACCGTTCGCCGCCGAGCCCTGGCGCGTCGCGCAGGACCTGCACGAGCTTGCGAGTATGCTTCATAAGTGCCAACAACGGATCCCGTCCTGACGTGTCTACCTCTCAACGCGAACGCTGCACAGCGTTGGATCGTTAGATAGTCGAGCGGCCCGCCCACTTCTGTGGGCGGGGGAAGGACACGAAGTGAATATGACGACATTGTGCAAACACCCGAGGAATCTCATGCGATCAGTTAGTGTCGTCCTTGCCTTGATCACCTGTGTCGGCTGCGCCGTCGCCGCCCAACCCGGTGCCCCGGCGGACAAGCCCGTCGGCAAACCCGCGCCATTGACCCCCGCGCCGTCCGCAAGCTCAACGCTCTCCGAGCAATCCACCGTCGACCAGATTCTCGACGCCCTCGACACCCGCGGCCGCAACCTCCAGGCCTTCACCGCCGACGTCGCCCTCTCCGAAGGCGACGCCGCCCTGGCCAACGAAGTCACGCGCCGCGGTAAGGTGCTGTTCCAAGACCAAAGCGGTAAGGCCCGCCTCCGCGTCACGTTCACCGAGCGTGACACCGGTAAGCGAATCTACGAAGAGAAAATCGAATACCTCCTTCAAGACGGCTGGCTCACCGACCGAACCTACGACCCCAAGCGCATCGAAGTCCGCCGGCAGGTCCTGCGACCCGGCCAAAAAATCGACCTGCTCAAGCTCGGCGAAGGCCCTTTCCCCCTGCCCATCGGGCAAAAGAAGGAGGCCGTTCACGAGCAGTTCGACGTGAAAAAAATCGCGGCGGCCAAAGGCGATCCCGCCAACACGGTTCACGTCCAACTCGCCCCCAAACCCGGCACGCGTCTTGAGAAAAAATTCGAGGCGATCGACGTCTGGGTCGACGCCCAAACCCACATGCCCGTCCGCATCGACACCGTCCAAGGCGAAACGGTCAAGACAACGGAACTGAAGAATTTCATCGCCAACCCCAACCCGCCCCTCGGCGACAAAGATTTCGCGCTGCCCGAAATCGACCGGAAGCAGTGGAGTTTTCATGAGGA
>JBKJRK010000214.1:0-10092 GCA_046593135.1 Tepidisphaeraceae bacterium
ATCCTGAATGTCCGCGCGTCACACCGCCTTCACCTTCACCGTCTTCCCGCTCTTCGCGGCTTCGTAGATCGCTTCCATTACCAGCAAATCCTTCAGCCCCTCCTCGCCCGGCGTGCGAGGTTCTTTGTCGTTCATCACGCAGTCGGCAAAGTGGTCCATCTCGGTGGCGAAATGGTCGACGGAGCCGACGTTGGGTTCTTGCGTGGGGCCGGTGCGGTCGTTGAAGCGGAATTTCACGCCTTGGTAGGAGAGGCCGGGTTCGACTTCGGCCCAGCCTTTGGTGCAGTTGGCGCGAAAGCGGTTGAAGGCGGTGGAATAGCTGGAGACGCAGTTGGCGAGTACGCCGCCGGGGAAACGGAGTTGGAAGTTGCAGTGTTCTTCGACTTCGGTGAAGCGGGGGTCGCCGGCGGTGGCGTGGGTCATGGCGGTGACCTCGGCCGGCTCTTCCCGGCTGATGTAGCGGGAGGCGTTGAGGGCGTAGATGCCGATGTCCATCAGGCACCCGCCGCCGCCGAGGGCTTGCTTGAGCCGCCACTGGTTGGGGTCGCCGATCATGAAGCCGGCGCCCGCTTCGATGACCTTGAGGTCGCCGCAGACTTTTTTCTCGCCGGTGTCGATGAGGGCCATGTTGTTCGGCTCATACCGGAGCCGGTAGGCGATCATGAGTTTGCGGCCGGCGGCCTTGCAGGCGGCGATCATCTCGCGGCACTTGGGGCTGCTCACCTCCATCGGCTTTTCGCACAGCACATGCTTACCGGCCTTGGCGGCGCGGACGGTATATTCGCCGTGCATCGCGTTGGGCAGAACGACGTAGGCGGCCGCGATTGCGGGGTTGTCCTTGATCGAGTCGTAGTTCTCGTAGTTGTAGATGTTCTTCGGATCAATGCCGTATTTGGCGGCTTGTTCTTTGGCCTTGTCGGGATGCCCGCTGACGAGGGCGGCGGGGTACGCGAGCTTGCACTTGGCAAAGGCGGGCAGGATCTGATTCATCGTCAGGTTGCCGATGCCGACGAGGGCGAATCCGACCTTGTCCGCCTTGGGCTGTTCTTGCGCGAATGACATCCTCGGCGCGATCGACGCGGCGACCACGCCGCCGCCGACGGCGCGGAGCATGTTGCGGCGGGAGAGGGATTGCTGTGACTCGAGGCCGGCTGCGAAGTGGTTCGGGTTCATGACGCCGAGTGTACTGAAATGGGCCCGGCCGTGACCAGTCGATTCGCCGCACGTCTTTGACGGCACGCGTCGCAACGAAATATACTGCCTGCCCCTCACATGGCCCGTGTCGACCTCGAAAACGTCTCGAAGACTTACCCCGGCGGGGTGAAAGCGGTTGATTCGATCAATCTGGCGGTGGCCGATCAGGAGTTCGTCGTGCTGGTCGGCCCGTCGGGCTGTGGCAAGAGCACGACGTTGCGTATGGTCGCGGGACTGGAGGAGATTACCGCCGGCACGATCCGCATCGGCGAGCGCGTCGTGAACCGCGTAGCGCCCAAAGACCGGGACATCGCGATGGTGTTCCAGAATTATGCTTTGTACCCGCACATGACGGTGTACAAGAACATGGCGTTTGGTCTGAAGCTGCGGCGGATGCCAAAGGCCGAGATTCACCAGCGCGTGTCGGAAGCCGCCCGCATGCTGGAGGTCGAGCACCTGCTCGACCGCAAGCCTCGGCAACTGTCCGGCGGGCAGCGCCAGCGCGTGGCGGTGGGGCGGGCCATCGTCCGTGAGCCGGCGGCGTTTTTGTTCGACGAGCCGCTGTCGAACCTGGACGCCAAGCTGCGCGTCACGACTCGGGCCGAGCTCAAACGCCTGCATCGCCGTTTGAAAACCACAACGATTTACGTGACGCACGACCAGGAAGAGGCGATGACCCTCGGAGACCGGATCGTCGTCATGAAAGAGGGCGTTATTCAGCAGGCCGATCCGCCCCAGAAGACATATAATGAGCCGGCGAATCGGTTTGTGGCCGGGTTTATCGGCATGCCCCCGATGAATTTCTTCGACGGCGCCCTGAAAATCGAAGACGGTCGAATGGTCTTCGAGGAGGGCCGAAAGGCCGGCGCAAAGGCCGACGACGGCAGTTCCCGCTCACCGGGGGAGTTGACGTTGCCGGGCAATGGGTTTAGGCTTTCCGTCCCGCGCCGTCAGGCCGAGATGCTCGGCGGATCGGTCGGGAGGCACGTTGTGTTAGGGATTCGTCCCGAGCATTTCAGCGTGAAACCGCCCGACGGACGGGCGGACGGCGGCGAATTTGAACCGATGGCCTTGAGGCTCCATGTGATAGAGCCGCTCGGCAGTGGTATGGACGTTTACATGAGCACGGCCTTAAACGAATCGATCGTTGGACGTGTCGAGGCCCAGGCGGGCCTGCAGCAGGACACGCAGGTGACGATGTACGTCGACCTGCGGAAGGTCCACTTTTTCGAGCCCGGAGCGACCGGGATGAACCTGAGCAAGACCAGTGAGCCTGCCCATGCACTTGCATAAAGCAACAGCATGGACCACCGCTCGCCTCTCCAGCCCCTTCCGGAGGGTTTTCGGATGAGGGTTTAGGTCTTTCGTCAGTTTTCTCGAAGAGTGGGCCGCCAGGATGGTGGCCTTTTTTGTTTTGATGAGTGTTGAGAGTTGAGAGTTGAGCCTGTGTTTGGAAGCATTCACAACAATCAACAATCCACACTCAAGAATCAATTCGGACATCTGAATAGTTTGCAAAACTAAATAGCTGAGGACAACGCGCAATGAATCCAGAACTGATCCGCATCGTTGACGGCATTGCCCGCGATAAGAACATTGAGCGGGAGCAGATTTACACAGACATCGAGCAGGCGATCGCCTCCGGGCTGCGCAAGCAGTTCAACACGGAGGACACGAGCGAATTTCAAGTGTCGCTGGACCGTGCGACGGGCGTGATCCGTGCGTTTCGCCAGGTTCCGGCGGCCGAAGGCGAGACGCCGAACGAGCGGACGGAAATCCCGCTGGCGGTGGTCGGGCGCATTGGCGCGCAGACGGTGAAGCAGGTGATGATCCAGCTCATCCGTCAGGACGAGCGTGGCAGCATCTACGAAGAGTACAAAGACCGCGTCGGCACGATCGTGACGGGCACCATCGCCCGCTTCGAGGGCAGCACGATGATCGTGACCCTCGGACGGGTTGAGGGAATCATGCCCCGGAGCGAGCAGATTCCCGGAGAGCAGCACGAAGTCGGCGAGCGGATTCAGGCGCTGATCATGGAAGTGCGGGACACGCCCAGTGCCGTCAAGATCATTCTCAGCCGCAGCCACCCGGAGCTGATCCGGCGTCTGTTCGAGCGCGAAGTGCCGGAAGTGGGCGAGCGGACGATCGAGATCAAGGCGCTGGCCCGGGAGCCCGGCCACCGCACGAAAATCGCGGTCAGCTCGATCGATAGCAAGGTCGACGCGGTCGGCGCGTGCGTCGGCGTCCGCGGGTCGCGCATCAAGAACATCGTCGAGGAACTCGGCGGCGAGAAGATCGACATCGTTCGGTGGAACGAGTCCTCGCAGATTTTGATCGGCAACGCCTTGAAGCCGGCAGAGGTGACGGAAGTCGCTTTGTGCTTTGAGCTGGGGCGGGCGACGGTCGTTGTCAACGACGACCAGCTCAGCCTGGCGATCGGCAAGCGCGGGCAGAACGTCCGGCTCGCGGCCCGACTGACCGGCTGGGACATCGACATCTTGACCCCGCCGGAGTTTTCCTCCGGCACCCAGCGCCTCGATCAGACGCTGAAGCAGATCGAAGGCATCACGCAGGAGATGGTGGACAAGATCATCGCCCTGGGCCTGATCGATGTCCGCGATATCGAAGAAGTAGGCAGCGGGCCGCTGATGGAAGAGCTTTCGTTGCCCGAAGAGACGGCCCAGCTCGTCGTCGACCGCTGCTCCGCCGAGGCGAAGATCGTCGCCGTCGAGCAGGAAGTGAAGAAGAAGGCGGACGCGGCCGCGAAGGCGGCATTTTTGGCGTCGGGGTCGCGCGGCGTGGACGGGACGGCTTTCGCTAACCCGCTTATGCCGGTGCCGGGCGTGCCGTCGTCAACCGACGCCACCACCGAAGCCGACGACCCGTTTGCCGCCGCCACCAACGGCGACCGGCTTCCGGGCGCGCTGGAGGCGACGGAAGGCATCGCCCCGGAAATCACGACGCACAAGGCGTCGACGGTGCTGGCCGAAGGCGAGCTTTCGCCAGAAGAGCAGGGCATCCAAGGCCTTGCCGCCACGACCGGCACGCTGGACCGTGACGAAGAAGACGCCGGCCGAGACGACGCCGACGCGACGGCCCTCGCCGAAGGCAGCGCGACGTCGCCGGGTGTTGAAGAGCAGGGCTGAGGCGTCGGCGGATTTTGAGAAAGTCATAAGGTCGCGGGGTCATTGCATGACCCGGACAAACGTCGGTGACGTAGTAACTTTTCCCGCCCCCGCGGGGCCGTAGTGGGCGTCGCGGGTGGTGGTGTTCGGGACAAGGGTCGGTCGAGTTTTTCGGAGAACGTTTTGGCTAAAGGCATCCGCGTCAATCAGCTTGCCAAAGAACTAGGCGTCGAGAGCAAGTCTATCTTGACTAAGCTCCGCGACGAAGGGTTGGCCGATAAGGCCCCCAACCACATGAGCGTGCTCGGCCTCGGCTTGGCCGAGTCGGTGCGCGAATGGTTCAGCTCCGGCGCGTTGGGCGGCGGCGGGGGCACGGCTGTCGAGACGGCTCCGCCGGTGGAAGTTGCCACCAAGCCCAAGCGGTCGCGCACCGCGATCAAGAAGAAGACTGCCGACGACACGGGCGACGCAACCGACGCCGCCCAAGACGACGACGCCGTCGCCGAAGCGCCTCAGGAAGCGCCGGCGTTCGTACCGGCTCCGGCCGACGAAGCGCCGGTCGTCGCGCCGCAGGCCGAGGCTCCCCGTGAGACGCCGGTTGCGCCCGCCGCCTTCGTGACGCCCGACGATCCCGAATTCGCCGAAGCCGCCCACTTTGCTCCGCCCATTGCCGCTTCGGCGCCGGCACCAGCGGCTCCGCCCGCGGCGGGCAAGGCGCCGACCGTCCACGACCTCAATCGCCCGCCGGTGGCGCGTCCGACCGTAACCCTCAGCAGCCGGGGCATGGTGGAGCGCAAGACGGTGACCGTCGCGCCGCAGTTGACGTCGCTCGCACCCGCCCAGATTCAGGGCCCGCGCGTCGTCCGCGTCGAGAAGGCCGACAACCTCCCCACGCCGCGTGCCCGCGGCCCAATCGGACCGCGGCCTGCCGAAGGCGGCCCGGCGGCGCTGTCCACGTTCCGCCCGGCGACGGGCCGGGGCGTCAAGGTCAGCGAGGAAGAAGAAGAAGCAGAGCGCAAGAAGGCCGCCGCCAAAAAGAGCGGCAGCCTGTCGGGCCGCCGGCGGGGCGGCAACGACGGCCGGCGCGGCGAAGCGATGGAGAAGCTCCGGGAATTCACCGAAGCCGATCTCATCGCCCGGCGCGACGCCCTCAACGCCGCCAGCGCCACCCGCGCCGTCTTCGAGGGCCACCTCAAGAAGGCCCAGGGTCGCGGCACGCACATTCAGGCCAAGACCGGCGTGCAGCGCGGCGAGCCGATCGCCATCGAGGAGCCGATCACCGTCAAGACACTGTCGGCGGCCCTCGGCATCAAGAGCAACGACATCCTGAAGCGCCTGATGAAGCAAGGCGTCTTCGCCACGATCAACCAGGGCCTCGACCGCGACACCGCCGCGACCATCGCGCTGGATTACGGCATCGAGTTGACGATTGCGGTCGACACGACGCTCGAGGAAGACCTCGTGGCCGAATTCGTGGACCGCGAAGTCCCGGCCGGAAACCTCGTGTCCCGCCCGCCGGTCGTCACGATTCTCGGCCACGTCGACCACGGCAAGACCAGCCTGCTCGACAAAATCCGCAACGCCAACGTGGCGGCGGGCGAAGCCGGCGGCATCACGCAACACACCGCCGCGTGGACGGTGGAAGTCGACGGCGGCGACGGCGCGAAGAAGCGCGTCACGTTCATCGACACGCCGGGCCACCAGGCCTTCACCAGCATGCGCGCCCGGGGCGCCAACATGACCGACGTCGTCGTGCTCGTGGTGGCCGCCGTCGAAGGCGTCGCGCCGCAGACGATCGAATCGATCAACCACGCCCGCGCCGCCAAGGTGCCGATCGTCGTGGCGATGAACAAGATCGACCGCCCCGACGCCAACCCGGACATGGTCCTCGGCCAGCTTGCGGCCCAGGGCCTCAACCCCGTCGAGTGGGGCGGCGACATCGAAGTCATCCGCACCAGCGCCGTCACCGGCCAGGGCATCAAGGAACTGATCGAAATCCTCGACTACCAGTCGCAGCTTCTCGACCTGAAGGCCGATCCCACCGGCCCGGCCCGCGGCACCGTCATCGAATCGCGCATCGACCCGGGCCTCGGCTCGGTGGCGACCGTGCTCGTCCAGGACGGCACGTTGAAAGTCGGCGACGTGGTCTTGTCCGGCCCCGGCTACGGCCGCATCCGCAGCCTGCTTAACGACCGCGGCCAGCAGATTCAGGAAGCCGGCCCGTCGACCCCCGTTGTCGTCAGCGGCTTGAGCGAGCTTCCATCGGCCGGCGAAAAAATGTTCGCCGTCGAGAACCTCGACCGCGCCGCGCAGATCGCCGAAGAGCGGACCGAACTCACCCGCCGGGCGCATCTGGCGTCCCGCAACCAGGTCACCACCGCCGCCAACCTGTTCGAAAACATCAGGGCCGGCGACGTCAAGACGATCAACCTCATCATCAAGGCCGACGTCCAGGGCAGCGTCGAGACGCTGGCCAAGACGGTGACCGACTACAACACCGAAGAAGTGAAGATTCGCGTGATCCACTCCGCCGTCGGCGGCGTCACCGAATCCGACGTCGAACTCGCGGCGGCGACCAAAGACGTCAACGAGAGCACCGTCATCATCGGATTCCACGTGGTCGCCGACGAAGCCGCCCGCAGCAAAGCCGAGCAGATGAAGGTCGAGATCCGCACCTACCGCGTGATTTACGAAATATTCGACGACCTCAAGAAGGCCCTCTCGGGCATGCTCGAACCGGAAATCCGCGAAAAACTGCACGGGCACGTCGAGGTCCGTCAGGTGTTCAAGGTGTCCAAGCTCGGCAACATCGCCGGCTGCTTCGTCACCGACGGACACGTCCAGCGCGGCAGCAAGATCCGCCTTACCCGCGGCGGCACGATCATCACGGAAAACCTGGCGATCGAAACGCTCCGCCGCTTGAAGGACGACGTGAAGGAAGTCAAGTCCGGACTCGAATGCGGCATCAAGCTCGCCAACTACGACGACGTCAAGGTCGGCGACATCTTCGAGGCGTACATCCGGGAGGAATTCCAGCGGACACTTTAAGAATAGTTGTCAGTTGTCAGTTTCCAGTCTTGATTTCACTGGCAACTGACAACTGACAACTGATAATTGCTGCGATGCACATCGGCGTCCTCCAACTCGAAATCGAAATCCCCGACGCCATGTCCCTCAAGGACAAGCGGCGGGTGGTCAAGAGCCTGAAGGACCGGATCGCCCACCGGCACAACGTTTCCATCGCCGAAGTCGGAGCGCTTGACGAGCACCGGCGGTCGATCCTCGGCGTGGCGATGGTGAGCAATGACAGCCGGTACGTGCAAGGGGCGCTGAGCAAGCTGGTCGATTTCGTTCGGACGGTCCCGCAGGCCGGGTTGATCGATTATCAGATTGACCTTTTGTAGCACGGGTTTCCAACCCGTGTCTGTAGTTGAGACGAAAGACAGACGGGCTGGATGCCCGTGGGACGCGAATGTCACGCCGCACTGAAATGCTCGCCAGCACCGTCCAGCAGGAGCTGGCCACGATCATCATGCGCGACCTGAGCGACCCCCGGCTCATGGGGATGCCGAGCATCACGCGGGTGAAGATCAGCCCGGATTTGTCGGTCGCCGACGTGTACGTGACGATCATGGGGACCCCGGGCCAGCAAAACACCGCGATCAACGCGCTGCGTCACTCGGCCGGGTTGATGCGGACGAAGCTGACAAAGATGCTGTCGCTGCGGCAGGCGCCGTACCTGAAGTTCCACATCGACGAAAATCTGAAAAAGGAAATCGCCGTTCTGGAAACACTGCGGATCGTCGCGGAAGAGAACGCCGAACTGGATCGGAAGCGCGCCGAACAAGCCGCGGCGGCGCAGAGTGAGACGACTGACAACGGACAACGGACGACAGACACTCCATGAAGAACGCAGGGAAACACGCCGACGATCTCAAGGCCCTACTGAAGCGGCTCGCCAGGGAATGCAAGCCCGGCGAGCGGGAGCCGCAGGAGCCTCTTAAGGCCCTCGTGCGCGGCGCGATGAGCTTCGACATGCCCGACTCGCGCGCCGAGGACGCGATGCGGGCGATCGACAGGGAGTTCGTCGACCTCAACGAGCTCCGGGTCGCCACCGACCTCGAGATTCAAGAACTGCTCGGCGCCAAGTATCCCGAGATCGAGCGGCGGGTGGCCATGATCACGCAGTCGCTCAACAACATCTTCGAGCGCGAGCACACCCTCAGCCTCGACCGCCTGAAGGCCGTCAGCAAGCGCGACGCGCGACAGTTTCTCCGCGAGCTGCCGGACATTCACCCGTTCGTCGAAGGCTACGTCATGCTGTACGGTTTCGACGGACACTCGTTCCCGATGGACAACGAGACGCTCGGATTCCTTCGCGACCAGAGCATTCTCGAAGAATCAACCACACTCGACGAAGGCCAGCGCTTCGTCGAGCACCACCTTAAAGCCGAAGAATGTCACGACCTGTTCGTCTGCCTCCGTGCGGGCGGAATGGACGGGAAGGGGAAAAGGAAGAAGTGATGAATGATGAGTGATAAATGCTGAATTGGGGAAAGCCTCATTACCGCACTCATCACTCATATCCCTCATCACTCATCAAATATGACCGACTGTCTCCCCCAAACCACTCTCCGCCTCGGCCTGCCCAGCGGGTCATTGCAGAACGCCACGGTCGAGTTGTTCGGCCGGGCCGGCTACCGGATTTCGATCGCCGAGCGAAGCGTGTTTCCGCGGATCGACGACCCGAAGATGTCGGCCGTTCTGTTTCGTGCCCAGGAAATCAGCCGTTACGTGTGCGACGGGATCGTCGACTGCGGGCTGACGGGGTGGGATTGGATCGTCGAGAACAACAACGCCAAGGACGTCGTCGAGATCTGCGAGCTGGAGTATTCGCGGGCTAGCGTGAATCCCGTCCGCTGGGTGCTGGCCGTGCCGGAGGAGAGCCCGGTTCAGAAGCCGGAAGACTTGAAGAACGGTATCATCGCCACCGAGCTGGTGAACGTGACCCGCCGCTATTTTGAGGAGCGGGGCATCAAGGTGACGGTCGAGTTCAGTTGGGGTACGACCGAGATCAAGGCCCGGCTGCTGGACGCGATCGTCGACGCCACGGAAACCGGGTCGAGCATCCGCGTGAACAACCTGCGGATCGTCGACACGCTGCTGACCAGCACGACGCGGTTCGTCGCGAACCGCACGGCGTGGGAGACGCCGTGGAAGCGGGAGAAGATGGAGAACATCGCCATGCTTCTCCGCGGCGCGATCGAGGCCCGTGCGAAAGTCGGGCTGAAGATGAACGTCCCGGAAGACCGCCTTGCCGAGGTGGTTGGTTTCCTGCCTGCCGAGAAGAGCCCGACGGTCAGCCGCCTCGCCGATTCCGCCTGGGTGGCGGTTGAGGTCATCCTCGAGGAACGCCAGGAGCGGGAGTTGATTCCCGCCCTCAAGCGCGCCGGGGCCACGGGAATCATCACGTACCCCCTCAATAAAGTCATTCCGTAACGAGCACGGCGTGAGGTCGGCTTGTCCGACATGACCGGTGCTGGGCAACCCCCTATGATGTGCAATCTTCCCGACGGGGTTGTGCGCATGGTCAACTCGTATCGCTTTATATTCCCGCTCGCGTGTGCGATATGGAGCATCGGCGGTTGTGCGGCGCACGACCAGTCGTCACGGCCGTCCACCGCGCCGTCGGCGAATTCCGGAATACGCTCCGAACAAAGCGGCGACGCCTTTCTCTCGCTGGACGAGATTCAGCCGCGTCCGCAGCTTGCCA